>NZ_BCBT01000053.1:0-43793 GCF_001320965.1 Pseudomonas sp. NBRC 111143
TGCGGCATTCAGCTTGCCATTCACCGCTCTCACTCCAGATTCTAATCCCCTATCAAGACACAAGCGGCGGTTCGCCGCTGCGACTTGTCCCGCGATCACCGGCGTAGCCGGTGCCATGCATCGCGGTGTTTCTTTCGCGGGCAAGCCCGCTCCCACAGGGACCTGCGCTCCTGCTGGGATCCGTCCGGAATTGAAAAAGCCCCGGTATTTCTACCGGGGCTTTTCATTTACAACCGACTGCTCAGCTTACGCCTGAACCACCGGGATCTTGGCGTTGGCCGCCGCTTCACGGAACTCGGCGATCTGATCGAAGCTCAGGTAGCGGTAGACGTCGGCAGCCATGCTGTCGATATCCTTGGCGTACTGCAGGTACTCTTCGACGGTCGGCAGCTTGCCGAGGATCGACGCGACTGCAGCCAGCTCCGCCGACGCCAGGTAGACGTTGGTGGCATCGCCCAGACGGTTCGGGAAGTTGCGGGTCGAGGTGGAGACCACGGTCGAACCGGTCTGCACACGTGCCTGGTTACCCATGCACAGCGAGCAGCCTGGCATTTCCATGCGCGCGCCAGCCTTGCCGTAGATGCCGTAGTAGCCTTCCTCGGTCAGCTGGTGGGCGTCCATCTTGGTGGGCGGCGCCAGCCACAGACGGGTCGGGATACCGCCCTTGACCTTGTCCAGCAGCTTGCCGGCAGCGCGGAAGTGGCCGATGTTGGTCATGCACGAACCGATGAACACTTCGTCGATCTTCTCGCCTTGTACCTGCGACAGCAGGCGGGCGTCGTCCGGGTCGTTCGGCGCACAGAGCACAGGCTCCTTGACGTCGGCCAGGTCGATTTCGATGATCTCGGCGTATTCGGCATCGGCGTCGGCCGACAGCAGCTCAGGGTTGGCCAGCCAGGCTTCCATCGCCTGTGCACGGCGCTCCATGGTGCGAGCGTCGCCGTAGCCTTCGCTGATCATCCAGCGCAGCAGGGTGATGTTCGACTGCAGGTACTCGGCGATGGCCTTTTCCGGCAGCTTGATGGTGCAACCGGCAGCCGAGCGCTCGGCGGAGGCGTCGGACAGCTCGAACGCCTGCTCGACGGTCAGCTCGTCCAGGCCTTCGATTTCCAGGATGCGGCCGGAGAAGGCGTTCTTCTTGCCTTTCTTCTCGACGGTCAGCAGGCCCTTCTGGATGGCGTAGTAAGGGATGGCGTGGACCAGGTCACGCAGGGTGATGCCCGGTTGCAGCTTGCCCTTGAAGCGCACCAGCACCGACTCCGGCATGTCCAGCGGCATGACGCCGGTGGCAGCGGCGAAGGCGACCAAGCCGGAACCGGCCGGGAACGAGATGCCGATCGGGAAGCGGGTGTGCGAGTCGCCACCGGTGCCGACGGTGTCAGGCAGCAGCATGCGGTTCAGCCAGCTGTGGATGATGCCGTCGCCTGGACGCAGGGACACGCCGCCACGGGTGCGGATGAAATCCGGCAGGGTGTGGTGGGTGGTGACGTCGATCGGTTTCGGGTAGGCCGCGGTGTGGCAGAACGACTGCATGACCAGGTCGGCAGAGAAGCCCAGGCATGCCAGGTCCTTCAGCTCGTCACGGGTCATCGGGCCGGTGGTGTCCTGGGAACCGACGGTGGTCATCTTCGGTTCGCAGTAGGCACCCGGGCGCACGCCTTGGCCTTCCGGCAGGCCGCAGGCGCGACCGACCATCTTCTGTGCCAGGGTGAAGCCCTTGCCGGTGTCGGCAGGCTGTTCTGGCTTCTTGAACAGGTCCGAAGCACCCAGGCCCAGTTCGGCACGGGCTTTTTCGGTCAGGCCACGGCCGACGATCAGCGGGATACGGCCGCCAGCGCGGACTTCGTCCAGCAGCACTTCGGTTTTCAGTTCGAAGGTGGTGACCAGCTCGCCGCTGTCGTGACGCTTGACTTCACCTTTGAACGGGTAGACGTCGATGACATCGCCCATGGCCAGGTTGGTGCAGTCGAATTCGATCGGCAGGGCGCCGGCGTCTTCCATGGTGTTGTAGAAGATCGGGGCGATCTTGGTGCCGAAGCAGAAACCACCGGCGCGCTTGTTCGGCACGTACGGGATGTCGTCGCCGAAGAACCACAGCACCGAGTTGGTGGCGGATTTACGCGAGGAGCCGGTACCGACCACGTCGCCGACGTAGGCAACCGGGAAGCCCTTGGCCTTGACTGCTTCGATCTGGGCCAGTGGGCCGACCGAACCTGGCTGCGAAGGCTCGATGCCGTCGCGGGCCATCTTCAGCATGGCCAGGGCGTGCAGCGGGATGTCAGGGCGCGACCAGGCGTCCGGGGCAGGGGACAGGTCATCGGTGTTGGTTTCGCCTGGCACCTTGAATACGGTCAGGGTGTACTTGTCGGCGATGGCTGGGCGCGAGGTGAACCACTCGCCGGCAGCCCAGGACTCAAGGACGGCCTTGGCGTGCACGTTGCCGGCCTTGGCTTTTTCGGCCACGTCGTGGAAGGCGTCGAACATCAGCAGGGTGTGCTTGAGCTGTTCGCCCGCGACGGCGCCCAGTTCGGCGTCGTCCAGCAGCGCGACCAGCGTCTCGATGTTGTAGCCGCCCTGCATGGTGCCCAGCAGCTCGGTGGCGTGCTTGCGGTCGATCAGTGGCGACTTGGCTTCGCCCTTGGCGACAGCGGAGAGGAACGCGGCCTTGACGTAGGCAGCTTCGTCGACTCCTGGCGGAACGCGGTTGGTGATCAAGTCTACGAGGAAGGCTTCTTCGCCGGCCGGCGGGTTTTTCAGCAGCTCGACCAGGCCTGCAGTTTGTTCGGCGTTCAGCGGCTGGGGCACGATACCCAGGGCGGCACGCTCTTCGATGTGTTTGCGGTAGGCTTCAAGCACAGTTATTACCCTCATCAGTGGTCCCTAAAGGGAGTCCGGGACGCTCATCCAGCATTCCCTGCACCCATGCGCGGATCACGGCTTTTTGAGCCGTCCAGCCAGGGTCGCAGGGAATCCTTACAGAAGCTGCTTTCAAAGTTTTACGCCTGTAGAACGGAGCGTTGATGAGGGGCTGGCGCGGGCCATGCGGGGAGCATGGCCTGGGCCAACACCGTTCTACCGGATGAACTGTGCTCGTGACGCTTTGAAAACAGCTTCCAACGGACATTGTTGCCTTGAAAAGGCGGGATGATTCTACGGCAAAAAAACACGGAAGGTAAGTTGCCTACGATGACTTTAACGAGTGACCCCGGTTAGACAAAGGGCTAACATGAAGCCGTGTTCCACCGCCAAGCCGTTGTTTTTCCATGTCCAACCAGTCCATCAAGACCCCTTGCGTCGGCCTTTGCTCAACTGTCTACGGAGACACCGTCTGCCGTGGCTGCAAGCGCTTTCACCATGAAGTGATCAATTGGAACGGTTATGACGAGGAGCAGAAGCGTGCAGTCTGGCTGCGCCTGGAGCAGTTGCTGGTGCAGGTGATGATGGCCAAGCTTGAAGTGTTCGACAAAGACCGTTTGCGCGAGCAGCTCGAACAGCGCTCGATCCGCTTTCTTGAACACCAGTCCGAATACTGCTGGGCCTACCAGTTGATCGCCCGCGGTGCTCGCATGATTCGCGATCTGGAGGCCTACGGCATGGCCTTGCTGCCGGAGTTCCGCGATTGGGAACTGCCGCAGTTGCGCGACGCCATCGACCGCGAGTTTTTCCTGCTTTCCGAGGCCCATTACCAGCGCTACATCGCGCCTGCTTTCCTGCAGCAGTCGCTGGGGTAAGGCTTCAGGCTGCTGCGCCGCGCTCGCACTATTTAGCGTTGACGCTCCCTCACTTCAAGGAGCGCCGTATGTCCAGTCTCGAGTTTCAACCCCTGCTGAGTTTCAACGCGCGTTGCCAATGGCAGCTTCATGATCGCCCTGTTACCGTCGGCCAATGGAAAGAGGACAGTGACATGTTCCGGCCGTTCTGGGTCGAGTTCGATGACTGGAATGGAGACGATGGCTGGTTGATCACCAGTTGGGACTACGGCGAGGAGATGATCCAGTCGTTTCTGCTCGAAGGCTTGTTCGGCAAGGACGCACACAAACGCTATGTGAGTGACTGCTTCTGGTTCGGTGTCTACCGCCATGCCGACGGCTATGTGTACGAGATCCGTCCCGCCTACGAAGGGCGCAACGCGCATGCCTGGCCCGAGCTCGACTACTGGCTCGACACCAGTCGCAACGGCTACCTGGGGTTCTATAGCGCCGACTCGCCAGCGGGCGTGAACGTGGACGAGCCGGCCAGGGTCCAGATCAACGACCCTATCGGGGCTTCGTTCGAGCTGCCTATTGACCCACCCATTCAGTTGACCACTCCGCTATACACCCTTACATCTGCACAGCGAACGCCCCTGTGGCATATTCCGGGCCTGAACCCCGCAGCATTGCGTGACAACGATGTGTTGCCGAACCTGACGCTCTACAGCCCGAAGGGACGCCAGGTCAGGCGTCAGGTGGAGAATATCGCCTACCTCAATGACCAGATCGGCAAGCGCGGCGGCTTTACGCTGATTGTCAGTCAGGCTGGCGTTCCGCCTCATCGCAACCCACAGCCCTGACGGCCGAGTGGTCAGTCGCCGGTGTATTCGCAACCACTGGTGCAGGTCTCGTGGATACGCACTTTCGATAGTTCCGGCAGTAGCGGCTTGACCTGTTCCCAGATCCACTTGGCGATCACTTCGCTGGTCGGGTTTTCCAGGCCGGGAATGTCGTTCAGGTAGTTGTGGTCGAGGCGATCGTAGATCGGCCTGAAGATCGCCTTGACCTCGGCGAAGTCGCGGATCCAGCCGGTGTGCGGGTCGAGCGGGCCAGTCAGGTGCAGGGCGACCTTGAACGAATGGCCGTGCAGGCGACCGCATTTGTGTCCTTCGGGGACGTGGGGCAGGCGGTGAGCGGACTCGAAGGTGAACTCTTTGAAAATTTCCACGCTGGCAGAACTCTGTGTGAATCAAGAATGCGCGCAGTCTACCAGCATGCTTGCTACAAGGCTTGCAACCGTTCATGCAGCCGCCCGGTGGCGACCAGTTCCAGCAGCTCGTCGCCCAGGCGCTGGCTTTCGGCGATGGCCTTGTACCAATAGCGCTTGCGTGTCGGCGCATCCCCCATGAAACGCTTGAAGTCGTTGCGGTCCGGCAGCTTGCCATAGGGCAGGGCGGCCAGGTACTGCGGCGATGGCGTCATCAGCAGCACATTGTGCAGGCGTGTGGCATCGCCGCGACGCCAGGGCAGGGCCTTGTCGAACCAGCCGGGCACGACCTTGTCGGTGAAGTGCGGATAGAGCACCAGGTCGTCGCCTCGATAGGGCAGGTCGAGGTGGTAGTCCAGCAGGCCGCCGTCACGGTAGGTGCCGTTGCCAGCGCCGGGAATATCGCGCACGCCCTCCATCACCATCGGGATCGAGCCCGACGCGAGCAGCGCCTGTCGCAGGTTGCCCAGGTCCAGGGGCAGGCAGCGCGAGGGAAAGTCGGTCAATGCGTCCAGCGGTGGTGCGCTACGGCCATCATGCAGGATGATGCGTTCGAAGTGACGGGCCAGGCGCGAACGCCCGAGCAGGTTGCTGGCAATCACCGAGGACAGGCCCATGCCCAGCCGCGCGGGGTGATCATGGGCAAGCTGGCCATGGCTCTTCACCACCAGGATATTCAGGCGATAGTTCGGATTGGTCAGGATCTGGCCATCACGACCCTGTAGCAGATCGTCGAGCATGCGCTGGCAGCTCTGGCTGATCTGCGCAGGGGTCACGCCCTTGGCGAAATCCTGCTCGGTGTACAGTTCGCCCAGGCGCCGCAGGCCGGCCACGGGGTCGTCCAGGCAGGCGCTGGCAAAGCGCCAGGAACCGATCGAGGCGCCGATCAGCGAGCGCTGCCGCGGTGCCGACGGCAGCAACTGGCCGAACAATGCCAGGTCCAGGCCCTGTATACCCAGCGGCTTGGGGCCGCCGGCCGCCCCCGGCAGCACCCCGACATCGACAGCCCGCAGGCCGCGCTCGCGGATCTGCGCCAGGGCGCGTCGGCCGGCCTTGAAGGTCAGGGCGGGATACTTGATATGGATGGCGCTCATGGCTGTCTCTTGAAGGGCAGGGACGCATTATAGGCAATTGGGGTTCGACAGGCGCTCGGCGGCTGCGAACGGCGCTATCATGTCGCCAGCTGTTTTCAGGTTGAGTTAAGGACCGGTGGTTAATCTTAACCCCGTAGACAACATACGCACCTCGATGGAGAGACCCTATGAAAACGTTGACTGCCCTGTTCACCGCCGCTGCCCTGACCTTCGGTGCCACTGCCGCCTTCGCCAAGGACGTGCAGCCCGACGAAGTGGTCAAACTGGTCAATGCCAAGACCATCAAGTCGCTGGATGAACTCAAGGCCGCCGCCGTGGCCAAGCATCCCGGCTCGACCGTGACCGATTCCGAGCTCGAAGACGAATACGGCCGCTATGTCTACAAGGTCGAACTGCGCGATGCGCAGAACGTCGAATGGGACGTTGCCCTGGACGCCAAGACCGGTGAAGTGCTGAAGGACGAACGAGACAACTGATGAACACCCTGCCGCGAGCGGTGCCCTGTCTGGCACTGGCATTATGGGTCGCCTGCTCGCCGGCGACCGCCCGCGACCTGGACCAGGACGAAGCCCTGGAGCTGCGTCAGCAGGGCATCATCCTCCCGCTTGAGCAACTGCTCGACGCAGCCCTGGGGCGCTACCCCGGGGCGCGTTTGCTGGAGGCCGAGCTGGAAGAGAAGCACGGCCGTTACGAGTACGAGGTCGAACTGCTGACCCCGGCCGGTGTGGTGCGTGAAATCAAGTACGACGCCCGTACCGGCGTTTTGATCAAGGACGAGGAAGACGACTGAATGCGCCTGTTGCTTGTCGAGGACAATGTGCCTCTGGCCGACGAATTGATCGCCAGCCTGCAACGCCAGGGCTATGCCGTGGACTGGCTGGCCGACGGTCGTGACGCGGTCTACCAGGGGCAGAGCGAGCCTTATGACCTGATCATCCTCGACCTGGGCCTGCCCGGTTTGCCGGGATTGGAGGTACTGACGCAATGGCGTGCCGCTGCGCTGGCCATCCCCGTGCTCATTCTCACTGCCCGCGGTTCCTGGGCCGAACGCATCGAAGGGCTGAAGGCCGGGGCCGACGACTACCTCACCAAACCCTTCCACCCCGAAGAACTGCAACTGCGCATCCAGGCCCTGCTGCGCCGTGCCCGTGGCCTGGCCAACCAGCCGCGCCTGGAGGCGGCGGGCCTGCACCTGGACGAAGGGCGCCAGTGCGTCGTGCGCGAGGGTGTGGATGTGCAACTGACCGCCGCCGAGTTTCGCCTGCTGCGCTATTTCATGCTGCACCCACAGCAGGTCCTGTCCAAGAGCCACTTGGCCGAGCATCTCTACGACGGGGAAACCGAGCGTGACTCCAACGTGCTCGAGGTGCACGTCAATCACCTGCGGCGCAAGCTGGGGCGCAGCGTGATCGAGACCCGTCGCGGCCAGGGCTATGTCTACGCCGGGAGCAGCAACGGGTGAAGTCGATCCAGGCACGCCTGAGCCTCGGCCTGGTGGCCGTGCTGGTGGTGGTCGGCGTGGCGGTGGCGCAGGTGACCCTCTGGTTGTTCGAGGCCGGGTTGCAGCGCTATCTCGAAGCCGGGCTGCGCAAGGAGAGCGAGAACCTGCTGGTGGCGCTGGTCCGTGGCCCCAACGGCCTGCAACTGGACGAGCGGCGTATCTCGGCGGCCTATCAACGGCCGTTTTCAGGGTATTACTTTCGCATCGATTTCGAGCAGGGCACCTGGCGCTCCCGTTCGCTATGGGACCTGGACATGCCCAAGCTCGCGCGCCCGGGGCTGGAGGATGGCCATGAGCTGGGCCCGGAAGGCCAGCAACTGTTGGCCTATCGCGGAGATTACCGGCGCCTGGGTCAGGATATTTCGATCAGCGTCGCTCAGGATTATTCACCCGTACGCGAGGGGTTCAGGCGCTTGCAGCAGATCGGCCTGGGCATGGGTGTGCTGGCGCTGCTGTTGATCCTGGTCCTGCAGCGCATCACCGTGACCCGCTCGTTACGTCCGCTGGAGCGCGCCCGTCAGCAGATCGCCCAATTGCAACAGGGGCAGCGCTCCCAACTCGATGCCCAGGTGCCCAGTGAACTGCAACCGCTGGTGGACCAGGTCAACCACCTGCTGGCGCACACCGAAGACAGCCTGCGTCGCTCACGCAACGCGCTGGGTAACCTCGGCCATGCCCTGAAGACCCCTCTGGCGGTGCTGCTGAGCCTGGCGTCGAGCGAGCGCCTGCGCGATCTGCCTGAAGTGCAGGCGCAACTGCGCGAACAACTGGAGCAGATCCAGCAGCGCCTGGCCCGTGAACTGAACCGCGCACGCCTGGCGGGCGATGCCTTGCCAGGCGCGCAGTTCGACTGCGACGCGGAGCTGCCTGGCCTGCTCTCCACGCTGGGCATGATCCATGGCGAGGGGCTGCTGCTGGCGCGTGATGTACCACCGGGGTTGTTGCTGCCCTGGGACCGCGAGGACCTGCTGGAGCTGCTGGGCAACCTGCTGGACAACGCCTGCAAATGGGCTGACAGCGAGGTACGCCTGGGTATCGAGGCAACTGCCGAGGGTTACCGGCTCTGGGTCGACGACGACGGGCCTGGAATTCCCGGTGAGGCACGGGAGCAGGTGCTGGAGCGCGGTTCGCGGCTCGACGAGCAGGTGGACGGGCATGGCCTGGGGCTGGGCATCGTGCGGGACATCGTCGAGGCCTGGGAGGGGCGGATCACCTTGCTCGAGAGCCCGCTGGGAGGGCTGCGCGTCAGCATCGAGTTGCCACGCAAGGGGCGCTGACACGCTTCTTGGCCCTTGAGTGATCGATCAAAGGCAGATCCAGCAAAAAAATTGCAGCCCAGACGCATTTTTTTGAATTGGCCCCAAAACGGTGCGTTCGGCACAATCCCCACCACGAAACCCTCCGGTTTCCATCTCTCCACGGACGGAGCCCATTGTCATTGCCTTGGTAATGCAGGGCCCAGACCTTCTCGGCTGGGCTTTCTTTTTAACTATTCCAATACGATTGCGCTTGATTCGATGCCTGCCTCACGTCCTGAAAACCGTCTGCAGCGCCTGTTGCCGGCGCCTTTGAACATTCCCCCGCGGGAATGGCTGCGTGCCGCTGTCGGCGCGCTGCTGGGTCTGTTCCTCGCCGGATGGCTGTGCAGCATGGCGTACGGCTCCTCCGTCGCCTTGCACCTGCTTGGCCCGTTGGCCGCCTCGGCGGTACTGGTGTTCGCCGTGCATTCCGGCCCGCTGGCGCAGCCCTGGCCGGTGCTCGGCAGCTATGCCCTGGCCGGGATCCTCGGGTTGGCGATGCGCCAGGGCCTGGGCGGCGAGCTCTGGGTGGCTGCAGCGGCCCTGGGGGGCTCGCTGCTGCTGATGTGTGGGTTGCGTTGCCTGCACCCTCCGGGCGGCGGTGTGGCGGCCAGCGTGGTGCTGGCTGACCCAGGGCTGGTGGCGATGGGCGACCATTTGCTCGAGCCAGTGCTGCTCAACGCATTGATTCTGGTGGCTGTGGCGGTGCTCTACAACCGCCTGACCGGGGTGCGTTATCCCAAGGGCGCCGTACCGCGCAAAGACCCGCATCACACCCATGACCCCCTACCCGGTGCACGCGTCGGCATCAGCGCAGAAGACCTGGATCTGGCGCTGGAGGAGCTGGGGGAGTTTGTCGATGTCACCCGCGATGAGCTCGAACGTATCATCCTGGCCACCGAGCAGCACGCCCTGCAGCGCAGCCTGGGCGGGATCACGGCGGCCGCGGTGATGTCCCACGACGTACAGTTCGCCTCGCCGGACACGACCCTGGAACAGGCCTGGAAGACGCTCGCCAGCCATCACCTGAAGACGCTTCCGGTGCTGGAGCACGGGCGTTTGGTCGGTATCGTCAGCCTTAGCGACCTGGTTGGCCCTGCGATGGCCCGGGGGCGCTTCAGTTGGCGAGGCCTGTTCCGTCGCCCGTCGACACGCATGGCGCAAGTCATGAGCCGCCAAGTGGTCAGCGTGGGTAGCGAGTATCCATTGGAGCGCCTCCTGCCGCTGCTCGGCGAGCACGGATTGCACTGCTTGCCGGTACTGGACGACGGGCGACTGGTCGGAGTGATCACCCAGACCGACCTTATCGCAGGCCTGAAACGTCACCTGCTCAACGCTGCAACGCAGCGCTCAGACCAGCGGGTCCCAGCGTTGTGACCAGTCGCTGGCGCCGTCGGCCACCTGACGGCGCAGCAGCGCGAGCGCCTGTTGCAGCGCCTCGCTGTCACGTTCACGGGCATAGACCAGGAACGTCGGGTAGGTGAACTCCGGCGCCTGTGGCACGCGCTCCAGCACGCCGCTATCCAGATAGGCCTGCACCACACGGGTACGGAAATAGCCGCTGCCGCCCTGGTCGAGGATGAACTGCAGCGCCAGGGGGCCGAGGTTGAAGCTCAGCGCCGGCCGCGCGCAGTGGGGCAGGGCCGCATCGTGCTGGCGTCGGAAGGCTTCGCCCCAGTCGACATAGATGTAAGGCTCGGGCAGGTCGACGCGGCGGATGCGGATCAGCTTTTCTTCCATCAACTGTTCGACTTGCAACCCCGGGACATAGGTCGGTTGATAGACCAGCGCCGCATCCAGCAAGCCCATTTCCACTTTGCGCAGCAACGCTTCGCCGTCGCTCACTTCGCTGCGGATCGCATGGTCGGGCAGGGCCCCATGCAGTGCGCTGACCCAATCGAGCATCAGCGGATTGCCCAGGCTCACCTCGCCCCCCAGGTGCAGGACCTTCTGGCAGCCCTGTGGCAGCGGCAGGTCACGGCGTGCCGCTTCCCAGGTGTGTACCAGTTGGTTGGCGTAGGTGACGAAGGCCTCGCCGTCGCCGGTCAAACTGGCGCCGTTGCGGCTGCGCACGAACAGCTGACAGCCGAGTTGTTGCTCCAGGCGCTGCACTCGGGCCGAAATGGCAGTCTGTGAGACGAACAGGCGCTCGGCTGCGGCCACCAGGCTGCCGCAGCGCACGATTTCCAGAAAGGTACGGGCCTGATCGATGTCCATTGGGTGCTCGGCTGTGGGTCAGTGCGTCATTCTAGGGGCTTTGCACCGGATTGGGGCAGGTAAATGATCCAAGGCCCCCGTGCTCTCAATGGCTGCGCAGCGCCTCGATCACCTGGGCGAACGCTGGGCGTCGCAGCACATCCGCTTGCTGGCAGTGCCCGGCCAGGGCGCGCAGCCTGGTGTCTTCTTCGCAGCAGTCCAGCAGTTCGTCGATGAGAATACCGAAGGCGCGCACCTCCAGGCGCTCGATGGCCTCGCCAGCCGCGCCTGCAGCCGGCGAGTGGAACGATGCCGCGCCGAAGTCCCCGAGCAGGCAGTCACCGGCTGCTGCGCAGAGGATATTGTGGGCATACAGGTCGCCATGGTTCAGGCCCCGTGCATGCAGGTGCGCGGCCACCGAAGCGACACCCGCCAGCAGGTGCTGCACAGCGTCCAGGCTGAAGTGGCGCTCTGCGGGGTAGCGATCGCGGGTGCAACTGTCCAGGCTCGGTGGGCCTGCAAGGTTGAACCAGCTCGGATCGATCAGTTGCATCACCAGCGCAGGGCGACGCTGGGGATGGTTGTCGATGCGCCCGAGCAGCCGCACCAGTTGCGGGTGGTCGCCCGCTGCCAGGCAGGCGCTCATCTCTGCCAGGGGCGAGCCATCGCTGGTGATCGCGCCCTTGTACAGCTTGAGCGCTACCGGTGCCTGCTGTGCGCGCCAATGCGCCAGGTGAATCACACCCGAGGCACCACGGCCGAGCTCTTCGCCCAGTGTGAGATCCGCCCAGTCGATACGCTGGGCGGCGGTCTCTACCGTGGGCGCCCGCAGCGCCTGGGGCAGCGGGTTGTCGGCATAGGCCAGCCATGCCAGGCGCGGCATGTGCAGCAGCCAGTCGGGCAGGGCCGTCAGGCGATTGCTGGCGACGCGCAGCAGTTCCAGGCGTTCGCAACGGGCGAGGCTCTTGGGCAGGTCGGTCAGGCGGTTGCCAGCGAGCATCAGCTTCTGCAGGTGGGTGCACTCGCCAATCTGTTGCGGCAGAGTTTCGAGCAGGTTGTCGGTCAGTACCAGCGAGCGCAGGCTGGCTGGCAGCGCCTGCGCATCGACCTGGCTGATGCAATTGCTCTTGAAGCCCACGGTTTCCAGGCGCGTGCAGCGGCCGATGCCGTGGGGCAGGTGGGTGAAGCGGTTTTCCGAGCAGAACAGCACTTTCAGCCGGGTCAGTCGGTGCAGGTCGTCGGGCAATGCGCAAAGGGCGTTGCCGGTCAGATTCAGTACCTCGAGTGTGTCTGCGAGTGTGAAGATCTCTGGCGGGAAGCAGGTCAGGCCTTCGCACAGGTCAAGGCGGGTGATGCCTTGGAGTCGGCCGGCTTTGAGGTCTTCGAGGCTGTGCATGGTGCGTGCCTATGGCTTGGAAAGGGCGCCATTCTAGAGCTGCGCCAGGCCATTGCAAATCTGCACAAGGGTTGCGACTTAAGTCCGATGGCAGGGGCGCAATGCCGGTCCATACTCAAGGCTCGCCCTTCAATAACAACAAGTACCGGGTTGCGAACCAATGACCTATCAGCACAGCTACGCGCATTCCATCACCGATCCCGCCAGCTTCTGGCAAGCCCAGGCCGAGCAGCTCGCCTGGCACCGCAAACCCACCCTCACTCTGCAGGACAACCCTGACGGCACTCACCGCTGGTTTGCTGACGGGCGCCTGAACAGCAGCTACCTGGCCCTGGACCATCAGATCGAGCAAGGCCGCGGTGAGCAGTTGGCGCTGATCTACGACTCGCCTGTGACGGGCGCTGCGCTGACCTTCACCTACCTTCAATTGCGCGACGAGGTCGCGCGCCTGGCCGGTCTGCTGCGCGCGCTCGGCGTGGGCAAGGGTGATGGCGTGATCATCTACATGCCCATGGTGCCGCAGGCAGCCATGGCCATGCTGGCCTGCGCGCGGATCGGCGCGGTGCACTCGGTGGTGTTCGGCGGTTTTGCCGCCAACGAATTGGCCCTGCGTATCGACGATGCGCGTCCGACCCTGCTGCTCACCGCGTCCTGTGGCCTGGAGTTCGACAGGGTGATCGAATACAAGCCGTTGGTCGATCGCGCCCTGCAACTGGCCCGGCACCAGCCTGGGCATGTGCTGGTGCTGCAACGTCCCCAGGCCCGCGCGCAGCTGCAGCCTGGGCGCGACCTGGACTGGCAGGCGGCGGTGGCCGATGCCGAGCCGGTGGCGCCGGTCGAACTGGACGCAGGCGACCCGCTGTACATCATGTACACCTCCGGCACCACCGGAAAACCCAAGGGCATCGTGCGTGAGAATGGCGGCAATGCGGTCGCGCTGTGCTACGCCATGCGTCACGTCTACGGTATGCAGGCGGGCGATGTGTGGTGGGGGATTTCCGACGTGGGCTGGGTGGTCGGCCATTCGCTGATCGTCTACGGGCCGCTGATGAGCGGATGCACCACGGTGTTCTACGAAGGCAAGCCGATTCGCACCCCGGATGCCTCGGCGTACTGGCGGGTGGTCGAACAGTACAAGGTCAATGCACTGTTCTGCGCACCGACCGCCATGCGTGCGATCCGCAAGGAAGATCCGGATGGCGAACTGATCCGCCGTCATGACCTGGGTTCGCTGCGTCAGTTGTTCCTTGCCGGCGAGAAACTCGACTCCAGCACGCACCAGTGGCTGGAGCGGGTCAGTGGCAAACCTGTGCACGATCATTGGTGGCAGACCGAGACCGGCTGGCCGGTCACCGCGCCGTGCGTGGGGCTCGAGGGCAGCGCTGCACGCCCGGGTTCGAGCAATCGCGCGGTGCCGGGCTATCACGTGCAGGTGCTGGACGATGAGGGGCGCCCACTGGGGCCGAACGAGCAGGGCGCCATCGTGATCGCCTTGCCGTTACCGCCAGGTTGCAGCCAGACACTCTGGGGCGACCACCCACGCTACCTGCAAGCCTACCTGCACAGCTATCCGGGCTATTACCACACCGGTGACGGCGGCTACCTGGACGATGATGGCTTCGTCTACATCATGGGGCGCACCGATGATGTGATCAACGTCTCCGGGCATCGGCTGTCTACCGGCGAGATGGAGGACCTGGTGGCGCAGCATCCCGCGGTGGCCGAGTGCGCGGTGATCGGCGTGCACGATGAGATCAAGGGCCAGGTACCGCTGGCGCTGGTGGTGCTCAAGGACGGGCAGGGCATTGCCGAACAACAGTTGCAGGCCGAACTGGTGGCCAAGGTGCGCGAGCAGATCGGGGCGCTGGCTTGTTTCAATCGAGTGCGCCTGGTCAAGCGCCTGCCCAAGACACGCTCGGGCAAGATCCTGCGTGCGGTGCTGCGCAAGATTGCCGATGGCGTGGACTACGTGGCGCCGTCCACGCTGGATGACCCGGCGGTACTGCCTGAGATAGAGGGTGTGCTGGCGGACCTGCCGCGGGCGGGATAAGGCCGCGGTGTCACCGGCAGGCGCGGCCCATCAGGCCGCAGGCCCCATCTGCTGAAGTTGCCCCAGCCGGCTGCGGGTGCGCATCAGGTCGTTGATCGCCCCGCCCAGGCTTTGCTCCAGGCTGCGCTTGCCCAGCACCAGCAGCGATTTGTCCTGGTCGTACAGCACATCGATCAGGTTGACGAAGCGCTGCTGCGCCGCCAGTGAACAGGCCGACAGATCATCCAGGCCATCGATGATCCAGTGGTCGAAACGTTCGGCCAGGGCCAGGTAGTCGATGACCGCAGTGGGCTGTTCGCACAAGTCGTCGAAGGCGAACATCACCTGTCGTTCATGGCTGTGCAGTGCGCGCAGCGGGCGGCGATTCACCTCCAGCGTGAGTGCCTGTGCGGCGGGCACGGCAAGGATCTGGCGCTGCGTGGCATCGGCCGGCCAGACATAGTGGCCCTGGGTGAAGCGCTGTTGCTCGCGGTTGGCCGGCAGGCTGCGAAAATCGGTGTCGCCGCCGACCTCCAGCACCTGCATGCGGCTGTTGATCAGGCGTATCACCGGCAGGAAGCGCTCGTGATACAGCGGGTTGGGCAGCAGCCCTTCCGGGGCGTAGTTGGACGTTACCAGCAAGAATACACCCCGCTCGAACAGTGCACCGAACAAGCGGGTGAGCAGCATTGCATCGCCAATGTCGTGGACGTGGAATTCGTCGAAGCACAGCACCTGGCAATCGCCGAGCAACGCATCCAGGGTGGCCCCCAGCGCATCGTCCAGGGCGCGGTGGCGGTGCATGCCTTCGTGCAGGCGGGCGAAGAAATCATGAAAGTGCAGGCGGCGTTTCGCTGTGGTCGGCACGGCCTGGAAGAACCCGTCGAGCAGCCAGCTCTTGCCTCGGCCGACTGAGCCATGCAGGTACAGGCTGCGTGCCTGGCCCTGTTCGAGGGCGGCCAGTTGCGTGGCCATGGCCTCGATCACCCGGTGTTGGCCTTCGCTCAGGGTATAGCCGCGTTCGTGGGCCTTGCCCTGGAAGTGCGTCAGCAGCGTAGTGTCGATTGGGGGGCAGGTACGCAGGCGCTGGCCGAGGTGGCGCAGGGGGTTTTGAATCCAGGCGGACAAGGCGACGGCTCCGAATGACGAGGGCAGACGCAGCTTGCGCGAGCCTGCGTCGTTTGACCAGTCGAGAATGTGCGCCGCAGTGATCGCATGGCGCGATAGGTCGCCGATCAGGCCTTGCGCTCCAGCTGCCGTTCGATCATGAACTTGACGGCCAGGCGCTTTTCCTTGAGGTGGCGCAGGTCTTCGTCCACAAAGTTGCCCGCTGAAATCGACTCGGCAGCCAGCACCTGGTTGTCGAGGTCCATGTAGTCGTCCAGCAGGCGGTCCAGTGTCTTGTCCTGCTGACGTCGCTGTTGAACGATTTCGCGTGGGTAGTGCAGGTCCTGATACAGGTCGTGTGAAACTGGCATGGCGCCCTCCTTGTGATGCGCAAGCGGTGGTTACTTGCTTGGAATGGGTAAAGACGCATGCGTTGAAGCGAGGCGGAAAAAAACCGACAGACGGTTGCCTGTGCCAGCTCTTTCAAGGGCGAGTGGCGCCCAAGGCAACGGGTGTGGTTGGATCACCTTAGGGTAGGGGACACTAACTTGCTGTTTTCCGGCAATTTTTTTCAACTCGGGGGTTCCCAGCCGAAAAGAATGTTGGTAAAGTGCGGCCCATTCCAGCACAGCAACACACGTAGCTGTCAGCGAATTCGATACAGGGGCGTCGCCAAGCGGTAAGGCAGCAGGTTTTGATCCTGCCATGCGTTGGTTCGAATCCAGCCGCCCCTGCCATTACTTCCAAGCATTCTCAAGCGTCCAGCCTGCAAGTCAGCCTGGCGATTTTTTGTGTCTGCTCGTCAGGTGGCGCGCGCATGGCGCGCCACCCTGGCTTATTCCGCTCCCCCCAGCAAATCGTTCAGTGCCCGGGTCAGGTCTTCGGCTTGCACGGGCTTCTGCATGACCAGGCTGCCGGGCAACTCCAGCCCTTCCAGTTCGGCGTAGCCAGTGAGAAACACCACGGGCAGGCGAGGGTAGCGCTCGCGTGCAGCATGGGCCAACTGTGCGCCGTTGAACTCGGGCATGGCGAAGTCGGTGAGCAGCAGATCGATGCGTTCGTCGAGCAAGGCCAAGGCCTGCTCGCCACTGTGGGCCTGGCGTACCTGGTAGCCATGCAGGCGCAGCACGTCACCGATCATGTCGCGGACCAGGTGATCGTCATCCACCAGCAGCACCACTCGGTCGTGACCGTTGAGCGATGCACCTTGCGGCACTGCGAGCGTCTGCGGCTCATCAAGGTCGACTTGCTTGACCGCGGGCAGGTAGACGCTGACCTGGGTACCGAGCCCGGGTGCCGTGTCGATGTGCACGCCGCCGCCTGACTGCTTGGCGAAGCCGAACACCTGAGCCAGGCCCAGGCCCGAGCCCTTGCCGATATCCTTGGTGGTGAAGAACGGTTCGAAGACCCTGGCCACCACCTCTTCGCTCATGCCGCAACCGGTGTCGCGGATCGACAGCATCACGTACTCGCCAGGCTCGAGGTCTTCCGGGCGCTGGGCGAGGGCCTCGATGCGTATGTTGCGGGTCGAGAGGGTCAACTGGCCGCCGGTTGGCATGGCGTCGCGGGCGTTGATCGCCAGGTTGAGGATGATCATCTCGGTCTGGGTCGGGTCGGTCAGGGCCTGCCACAGGCTGCTGTCCAGATCCAGGCGCACCGAGATATTGCCGCCCAGGGTGCGCCGCAGCAGTTCCTCGAGGCCGGCCAGGGTGTGGTTGAGGTGCAGCGGCACGGGTTCCAGGCGCTGACGGCGCGAGAAGGCCAGTAACTGCGAGGTAAGCTTGGCCCCGCGCTCGCCGGCTTCGCGCACATGCTTCAGGCGGCTGCGCGCCTTGGCCAGGTCGCCTTTGTCGAGGTCGCGCTCGACGAAGCTGGTGCCGGTGAGGATCACGGTCAACAGGTTATTGAAGTCATGGGCCACGCCCGCAGTGAGTTGGCCCACCGCTTCCAGGCGTTGCATCTGCTGCAGGGCCGCTTCGATGCGTTCGCGCTCGATGATCTGGTCACGCAGGCGGCGGTTGGCCTCGGCCAACCCCAGCGCCGATTCGCGCTCGCTGCTGATGTCACGGGCGACCACGTACAACAGCGTGTCTTCCGGCACCACCACCCAGGACAGCCAGCGCTGCTGCCCGCCGGCATGCTGGATACGGCCGATGAAACGGGCGCTGGTGCGGCCATGGGCGAGGGCGGCCAGCTCTTCGAGAAAAGCCTCCTGCTCGGCTTCGGGCAACAGGTGCAGCAGCGACGTCTGGCTCAGGCGTTCGCGGCTGATGCCCAGTACAGCCTCCCATGCCGGGTTCAGTGCCACTGGCGTCAGGTCCTTGTTCAGCACCGCGAGCAGGTCCTGCGACAGCTCCCAGGCACGGTCGCGCTCGCGGGTGCGGCGCTCGACCCGTTCGCCGAGCATTTCATTGAGCTGCTTGAGCGCCTGGGTGGCCAGGCGTTGCTGGTGTATGTCCTGCAGCACACCAGAAAAACGCACGCAGCGGCCATCGACAAACTGTGCCTGCCCGGTGGACAGCAGCCAGTGCGGTTCCAGGTTGCCAGGAGCGGCGATGCGGAATTCGGCGCGGTAGTGGCCGTCGCTGTCTGGCTGCATCGCCAGTTCCACGGCTTGGCTGACATGGGGCCGATCTTCGGGATGAATGCCGGCGTAGAACACCTCCAGACTCATCTCCGCGTCGGCTGGCAGACCGAACAGGGCCTTGCAACGGTTGTCCCACAGCAGCAGGTCTTCCTGCGGGCGGTAGTCCCAGGTGCCCATGCCGGCGGCGTCGATGGCAATGCGCGCACGTGCCTCGACATCGGCCAGCGCTTCCTCGGCACGGCGCCGCCGCTGGCGCTCCTGCACCTCGGTCAGGGCTCGGCGCACGGCCTTGGGCAGCAGCGGCAGGTTTTTCTTCAGTACATAGTCGGTGGCGCCCAGGCGGATCATCTCCACCGCGTGCTCTTCACCGTAGATGCCGGACAGGAAGATGAAGGGCACGTCCGGTGCCAGGCGCTGGGCGATGGCCAGCACATCGGTGCCGGAGGAACCGGGCAGGACGCAGTCGCAGAGAATCAGGTCGTAGCTGCCCTCAAGCAGCGCGTGCTCCACCCCGGCATGGTCGAACACCAGGTGCGACTGGACCTGAAAACCACTGCGCTCCAGGCGCAACAGGCTCAGCTCGGCATCCATCGAACTGTCTTCGACCATCAGCAGTTTCAGCGAAGTGGCTTGCATCGTCGGCGCCTTCAGTTGCTGCCACGCCGGTTCAGGCGCAGCGAGCCGGGCGGTGGTTCGTTGAGCACGGCCCAGAACACCCCGAGCTCGGAAATGGCGGCGACGAACTCCTTGAACTCCACCGGCTTGACCACGTACGCGTTGACACCCAGCTCATAGGCGCGCAGCAAGTCGGGTTCTTCACGCGAGGAGGTCAGCATGACGGTGGGAATGCTGCGCAGTTCTGGCGTGGCGCGCACCTCCTTGAGCACTTCCAGGCCGTCGACTTTTGGCAATTTGAGGTCGAGCAGCAGCACCGCCGGATTGCCGTCGTCGCGTGTCGCGTAGGCGTTACGCCGCAGCAGGTAGTCGAGGGCATCGGCGCCATCGCGCAGGACAATGACTTCGTTGGCCAACTGGCTGCGTTCCAGGGCCAGGAGCGTCAGCTCCAGGTCCCGGGGGTTGTCTTCGACCAGCAGGATCGGTTTGAGCATGATGAGTACGGTTACCTCAGGTATTCAACGGATGACAGGCAGGGCGAAATGGAAGGTGGCACCCTTGTCGACCTCCCCCTCGGCCCAGACTTCGCCATCGTGCCGCTCGATGATGCGGCGCACGCTGGCAAGTCCGATGCCGGTGCCTTCGAAGTCTTCCATGCGGTGCAGACGCTGGAAGACGCCGAACAGCTTGCTGGCGTAGGTCATGTCGAAGCCCACGCCGTTGTCGCGCACGAAGATCTCGATTCGGTCTGCGTGCTCGTGTGCACCGATCTCGATGCGTGCAGGCTCGCGCCCGCGGGTGTATTTGATCGCGTTGGCGATCAGGTTCTGCAGCACCAGATTGATGAAGGCAGGATCGGCGATCACCTTGGGCAGGCGCGCGATCTCCCAGACAATCTCGCGGCCGCTGTAATCCGGGGCGAATTCCAGGCGGATGTTGTCGACCAGCGCATTGAGGTCGACATCCGAAAGACGCAGGGCCGAGCGGCCCATCTGCGAGAAATTGAGCAGGTTGTCCACCAGTGTGCCGGCGAAATGCGCGGCCTCGCCGATGTGCTTGAGGAAACGCTGGCCGCGTTCGGACAGACCTTCGCCCTCGACTTCGCTGAGCAGTTCGGAGTAGCCGGCAATGTGCCGCAGTGGGGCGCGCAGATCGTGGGAGACGCTGTAGGAGAAGGCCTCGAGCTCTTTGTTCGAGCGCTGCAGTTCACCGCTCAGTTGCGCCAGTTCCTCGGCCTTGCGCAGCACGATGCCCAGCACAGCGGTGCGCAGTTCGGCCACGCCATCGATGACCAACGGGTCCCAGGCGGCGCAGAAGCCGCTGACCTCTTCCTGCCAGCTGTCGAAGCTGTGCCGTGGGCTGAGGTTGCCCTGGGCGCTGACCTCCTTGAGCGGTTGGCCGGCCCAGTTGACCGTGCGCACCTGCTCGGGGCGGAACCACAGCAAATAGTGCGAATGAATCTGGGAGATGGCCACCGCCAGCACGCCGCCAGCGTGTTCGGCCAGGGCGGGCAGCTCGGGGATGTCGCGGCCCAGGTTGTCGCTGCTGAACACGCCATCGTCACCGCGTCTGGACAGCCATTGCACCAGTTCATTGACCAGCGCTTCGGGCGGCGCGTGGCCGATCAGGTCGCAACGTTCGGCGCTGATGATTGCGGCACCGCTGGCGCCGACGAAATCCAGCAGCACATCGGGCAGGCTGAGCAGCCCGTCGCTGACGCTGTCGTAGTCGGCCATGGCCGAAAGCATGTGCACGATACGTTGGCGCAAGTCGAGCAGGGTGCGGGTCGCGCTGTGTGCCTCGTGGGCCTCAATCTGCAGCGACAGTACGCTGCCCAGCAGTTCGCAGGCGGCGCGGGTGCGAAAATCCAGGGCGCGCGGCTGTTCGTGGTGGCAGGACACCAGCCCCCAGAGCTCGCCATCGACCATGATCGACACCGACATCGACGCCAGCGTGCCCATGTTGCGCATGTACTGCAGGTGCACGGGCGAGACGCTGCGCAGGGCCGCGAAGCTCATGTCCAGAGGCTTGCCGGTGCGAGGGTTGTGGCTGGGAATCAAGGGCGAGGCCTGGTAGTTGGCATCTTCGATCAGGCGGATACGGTTGATCTTGTACAGTTCGCGAGCCTGGCGCGGAATGTCCGAAGCCGGGAAGCGCAGGCCCAGGTAGCTTGGATAGCCGGGATCGGCCGCTTCGGCCAGCACTTGGCCGTTGCCCTCGGCATCGAAGCGGTAGGCCTTGACCCGACCGAAACCGGTGATGCGCTTGATCTGCACCACCGACTGCTGGAGCAGTTCCTCGATGCTCGTGGCCTGGTGCAGGCTGCTGACGAAGGCGCGCACCAGCGGATAGTAGTCGTCGTGCTCACCCAGGGCGGCGGCCGGGCGACAGGGCTCGAACTCGGCAATCAGTACCTGGTCGTGGCGGTGGGCCAGCAGGCGCAGATTATCGGTACAGGGCGCACCTTCACGCAGTTTCACGTCGCCGATGTGGAAGGGAAAGATTTCGTCTTCGGGCAGGCGCGCGAACTTGCGACGGGCATCGAAACCCTGATCCATCAGCTCGGGCAGGGTGCAGCCGATCAGCGCCGGGGTGGGGATGCCAAGCCAGCGCTGGGCGTTCTCGCTGGCCTGCAGGATACGCAGGTCCTGTTCGTCGAGTACCAGCAGAAAGCCGTGGGGCCGGATGCTGCCTGGAACCTGGATCGGCTCCTGGGCGCAGCGTTCCACGGCTTGATCGAAGGCGTTCTGGGCGGTGGTCAAGAAAAGCTCTCCCGTCGTGGCCGCAAGCGGTGGCCATAGGCGTCTGGCACAGGTCGTGCACTGTGCAAGGTATCAGAAAGTCAGCGTGTTCGCCGGGGTTATGGCCATTTGAGGGCTATTGCTCGGGGAGGTTCTACGTGAGTTTGAAATTTGTATAAGTTCCCCACCTCAAGCCCTGGGGCGAGGCTTAGCCGAGGGCTGAGGAGTCGAGAAATTTCCCACGCGCTAGCAGGATCCAATCCTACTGCTACGCTCAGAACAGCACAGGGAACACTGGAAGGGATATTCGGTGACGGAGCGCTTGCTGGCCTCGCTGTTGGGCCTGTTGTTGAGTGGTAGTGCCGTAGCGGCGGATTTTCTCGTCGAAGTGCGGGTCCAGGTGCAGCGAGGCTGCATGCTGGTGAACCAACCGCGCGACGCGGGTGCGCAGGCCCTGGGTCGAATCGACCTGGGCAGTGCCGCGCGCCTGGACGGCCCTGATGCGCCACTGAGCGGCGTACTGCTTGCCCAACGCCCGCCACGCCTGGAATGCAATCCCGATACGCCGTATCAGGTCAGGGTCGATGGCGGCCAGCATGGTGGGGTAGGCGAGGTGCGTTATCTGGGCGGCAATGATCGGCAGCTGCGCCCAATCCCTTATCGTCTCTATCGCGACGCTGCCTGGCGTGAGCCGCTGGCCGTAGACGTCGCACAATCGGCGCGGGTGCCAGACAGCGGCTCGGTGGAACTCCCGCTGTATGCCCGCATCGACCGTCTGGCCTGGGTACCGAAAGCCGGGCTGTATACCGACCTGCTCAAAGTCACGGTCACCTGGTAGGGAGCGGATCCACATGCACAAGGACGCGCCGACATGAACCGTACCTCATTGCTGCTGCTGACCCTCGGGCCCTTGTTGCTGCCCGGCACCTCGGCGCATGGCAGCACCACCGGGTTCATCCAGGCACGGCTGGTGATCAGCAGCGCCTGCCAGATCAGCAGCGACCAGCAACCGGCCACCCTTGGCAATCCCGGACTGATGGACTTCGGCGCACAGGGGCCGACCTGGGACGGGCCGTTGCGCACCCGTGTCGACGAGGCGGGCGGGCAGGGCAGCCTGCAGATCAGTTGCACGCCTCAGGTGCGTGCGTTCAGCGTGCGCATCGACGAAGGCCTCAATGGCGGTGGCGGCGTACGCCAACTGAGCAATGGCCGTGAGCTGATCCCTTATCAACTGGCCGTCGACCCTGCTGGCAACAGCCGCTATGGCATCGGCCAGGCCCGCACCTTCACCATCCAAGGCACCGAGCAGGTGCCCGTCCCGATCTACGGTGTGGTGGTCGCGCAGCCGCGCGCGCTGCCGGCCGGGCTGTACCGCGACACCCTTCGAGTAACCCTGGACTGGTAACACGCAAGGAGATTCCCATGGCAAGCACATCGATCCGCTGCATCCTCACCGCCCTGGGTCTTGCCCTGGCGGCCCAGGCCCAGGCGGCCACCGTGACCGGGACGATCAACTCGACCCTGACGTTGATCTCGGCCTGCCAGGTCAATGGCAGCGCCGGCACCTCCGGGCTCAATTTCGGTAGCCTGAACTTCGGCACCCAGGATGCTCTGTTCACCACTGCCAATGGCCAGGTGCTCGGTGGCGGCGGCGGGGCCATGAGCATTCTCTGCTCGGCTGGCACCGTGCCGGCGATACGTGTGCGGGCCGGTGCCCACGACGGAGCATCCAGCGGCGGGACGCGCGCGTTGGCCGATGGCGCTGGCAACTTCGTGCCGTACGACTTCTACACCGATACCGGTCGTACGCAACTGCTGGCCATCGACGGCACCATCACCCTGCCGACCAGCACGGGTGTCGCCCAGACCGTCAATCTGTACGGTCAGGCGCGCGGCAAGGCGGGCCTGCCGGCCGGGGTGTACACCGACACGGTCGCGGTCGAGCTGACCTTCTGACCCATGCGCGGTTGGCCCCACGCACTGCTGGCGGGCCTGTGGCTCGTGTGGACGCTGCCCTCGACGGCAGCGACCACCAGTACCTTCCAGGTCAGCGCGCAGATCACCGCAGGCTGCCTGGTGGTCGGCGGCGTGAGCGCCTACGGCGTACTCGATTTCGGCACCCAGTCGGCGCTTTCCACCGCCACCCTGAGCACCGCGCTGGGCGGCACCACGGTGACCTTTCAGTGTACGCCGGGCGTGACCCTGAGCATGAGCCTCGATGGCGGACAGAACAGTGCCAGCGGCACGCGCAATCTCAAGCGCAGTGGCGGCACGCAGTTGGTGGCCTACCAGCTGTTTCGCGATGCGGCGTTGAGCCAGGCCCTGACCATCGGTACCAGCGTGCCGGTGAGCTATAGCGATCCAACGGCGATCAAGTTGCCGGTGTATGGCCGCATCCAGTTGCCCGGCAATGTGCCGGCGGGGACCTACACCGATGTAGTGCAAGTGACAGTGACCTGGTGACGGTGATCCGCACGTTCAGGCACGGCTATCGACAAGACAGAGGAGAGCGGCATGGGGGCAGGGGCGAACACGGCGCGGAACATCATCATCGGGGCATTGCTGCTGGCCAGCCTGCCGGTAGCAGCAGCGACGTCGGTGCTGATCTGGCCGATCGATCCGGTGCTCGAGGCCGACCAGAAGGCCGGCGCGCTATGGCTGGAGAACCGCGGTAGCGCGCCGGCCAGCCTGCAAGTGCGGGTGTTCGCCTGGCGTCAGGGCGATTATCAGGAGCAGTTCCAGGCGCAGCGCGAGATCATCGGCAGCCCCCCTGTGGCCAATATTCCGCCAGGTCAGAAGCAACTGATCCGGCTGACACGCACGGGTACCTCGCCGGTGGGCCAGGAGCAAGCCTACCGGATCATCATCGACGAGATCCCCTCGCCAACTCCGCCCGATAGCAATACCGAAGGGCCGAAGGCAGCCATTCGCCTGCAGATGCGCTATTCGGTCCCGCTGTTCGTCTATGGCGAAGGCCTGTGGGGCAAGCCCGACCCCGAGGGCAAGCGTAGCGCCGAAGGTGTCGGCAAGCCTCAATTGAGCTGGCGTGCAGTGACGGTACAGGGCAAGCCGTATGTCGAGCTGCGCAACACCGGGCCGGTGCATGCGCGCCTCACCGATGTGGTGCTGCAGCAAGGGGGCCAGCAGAAACCGCTGGTCGAGGGTTTGCTGGGTTATGTGCTGCCGGGGGCCAGCATGCGCTGGCCGGCACCGGCCGCACTGGGCGCAAGCAGCGTGCTGAAGGGACGGGTCAATGGCCAGGAGGTGGCTCAGGCCATCAGCCAAGGGCAGTGACCTGCAAATGCGGGTAGTGGAGGGGCCAGGGAGGACCCGCCGATGGTTGGAAACCGTGTGTGAGTGGCTGGCGGCGAGCGGCGTGCCGGTGGTGGCTGGGCCTGGCGATGTTCGGGCCGGTATTTGGCGTGGCCGACGATCTGCCGCCACCCCCGGCAGAGAGCACGGCAATTGCCGATGCCACGCTGTACCTGGATCTGTTGGTGAACCAGGTGCCCAAGGCTGAGCTGGTGCCGGTGCAGCAGCGCGCTGGGCGACTGTATGTGGCCAGCGATGCGCTTCGTGCGGCGGGCATCCTGGTGCCGGGTGATCCTCAAGGCGAGGTGGCGCTGGAGAGTATCGCCGGCCTGCACGTGGACTACGACAGCCAAAACCAGCGCCTGCTGCTGCAGGTGCCGCCGGCCTGGCTGCCCGACCAGCAGTTCGGGGGGCGCAACCTGTACCCGGCCAGCGATGCGCGCAGCAGTTTCGGTGCCTTGCTCAACTACGATCTGTACCTGAACGACACCGATGATGCCGGCACCTATCTTGCCGCCTGGAACGAGCTGCGGGTGTTCGACAGTTGGGGCACCTTCTCCAGCACCGGGCAGTGGCGTGAATCGTTCAACGGCGCGCCCAACAATCAGAGCCGCGAAGGTTTCCTGCGCTACGACACTACCTGGCGTTTCACCGACGAGCAGCGCCTGTTGACCTACGAGGCTGGCGATCTAGTCACCAGCGCCTTGCCCTGGAGCAGTTCGGTGCGGGTGGGCGGCTTGCAGGTGTCCCGCGACTTCGCCGCCCGCCCGGATCTGGTCACCTATCCGCTGCCGGCCTTTGCGGGCGAGGCGGCGGTACCCACTTCGCTGGACCTGTTCATCAACGGCTACAAGACCAGCACCACCGATCTGCAACCTGGGCCCTACACCCTCACCAACGTGCCGTTCATCAACGGTGCGGGCGAAGCCGTGGTGGTGACCACCGATGCGCTCGGGCGCCAGGTCTCGACGACCTTGCCGTTCTACGTGACCAGCAGCTTGCTGGCCGAGGGGCTGTCGGACTTTTCGGTGGCTGCCGGCAGCCTGCGTCGCGACTATGCCGTGAAGGATTTCGGCTACGGGCCGGCGGTTGCCTCGGCGAGCCTGCGCCATGGTGTGTCCGACTACTTCACCCTCGAGACCCATGCCGAAACGGCCGAGTCAATGATGCTCGGTGGCCTGGGGGGCAACTTGCGCCTGGGAACCTTCGGTGTGCTCAACGCCGCCGTGGCGCAGAGCCGTTTCGAGGGCGACACCGGGCAGCAGGTGGCCTTGGGTTACCAGTACAACAGCCGACGTATCGGCTTCAACTACCAGCGGATCGAGCGGCATGGCGACTACGCCGACCTGACGTTGGTCGACAACCCCTACACCCGCCTGAGCACGCGTAGCGAGCAGGCGACCGTAAGCCTGAACCTGGATCGCTACGGCAGCGTCGGTGCTGGCTATTTCGACGTACGCGCAGGGGATGGCTCGCGCACGCGGCTGATCAACCTGAGCTGGAGCAAGCCGTTGTGGCGCAACAGCAGCCTGTACCTGTCGGCCAATCGCGACGTCGGTGACAGCCAATGGGCGGTGCAGGCACAGCTGGTGGTCCCGTTCGACACCCATGGCACCCTGGCCTTCAGCGCCGAGCGCAGCAAGGACGGCCAGGACCTGCAGCGGGTCAACTACAGCCGCGCAGTGCCGGTGGGTGGCGGTGTGGGGTACAACCTTGGCTATGCCAATGGTGGTGATCGCGGCGCCTATCGGCAGGCCGATGTCACCTGGCGCCTGCAATCCGTGCAGTTGCAGGCGGGGGTTTACGGCAGCAGCGACGAGATGACGCGCTGGGCCGACGCCAGCGGCTCGCTGGTGCTGATGGACTCGGGCATGTTCGCCGCCAACCGTATCGATGATGCTTTCGTGGTCGTCAGCACCAGTGGCTACGCCGATGTGCCGGTGCGCTACGAAAACCAGGTGGTCGGTCGCACCGACCGCAATGGCCGCCTGTTGGTGCCTTACAGCAGCGGTTACTACCGCGGCAAGTACGAGATCGACCCCATGGAGCTGCCCGCCGATGTGCTGGCATCGACGGTCGAGCAACGCGTCGCGGTGCGTCGGGGCAGTGGCTATCTGTTGGAGTTCCCGCTCAAGCGGGTGCTGGCAGCGAGCATCGTGTTGGTCGATGCCAACCAGCAGGAGCTCAAGCTGGGCAGTCGAGTCAGGGACACCCAGAGCGGCAGCGAGGCCGTGGTGGGCTGGGATGGCCTGGTCTACCTGGAGAACCTCTCGGCGCACAATCGCTTGCAGGTGGACGTTGCCGATGGCGGACAGTGCCAGGTCGAATTCGACCTGCCTGAGGGGGAGGGGCCGATTCCACTGATCGGCCCACTGGTGTGCCGATGAACGCCCTGGGCAGGGTTGTGCTGGGGGTGGGCCTGTGTGCCGTTTCCGCTCAGGCGTGGTCGGCCTGTTCGCTGGGGGCCACTGTACCGGCGTCCTTCGGCACGATCAATTCGACGCTGGTGCGCACCACGGTGCAACCGGCTTCGACCACCAATGCCGGGCTGTCGTGCACCGGTTCGCTGTTGTCGCTGTTGACCAGCAACGACCATTTCTACGCCACCATCACCTCCACCCGCACGGGCGTGGTCGGGCCAACCGGCGACGTCATCCCCTATACGATCTACGCCAACAACACCACCAACTTTCCGATCAGCCGCGGCACCCGTTTCGATTTCGCGCCCAATGGCATCATCGACGCCCTGGGGCTGCTCAACGGCACCTCGCCCAAGTCGGTGCCGCTGTACCTGCGTACCGTGGTCGGTGCCAACGTTGCGGCAGGCGTCTACACCGAGACGCTGTCGATCTTCTGGGACTGGAACTATTGCTCAGGCATCGGTCTGGGCAATATCTGCCTGGGACGCGACATCGGCAGCGGCACGCAGACCCTGACAGTGACACTGACTGTCAGCAACGACTGCCAGATCACCACCCCCAACATCAGTTTCGCCAGTGCGCCGGTGGTGGCCGGGTTCGCGACGGTGAACCAGAGCATCAACATCGCCTGTACCAAGGGCAGCAACTATACGGTCGGTCTGGACGATGGGCAGAATGTGTCGGCCGGGCGTCGGCGGATGAAGTCCACGGCGAACAACTACCTGGCGTACGACATCTTCAAGAGCGCCGGCACCGTGCGCTGGGGATCGGTGGGCGCGGCCCGGCGCGCGAGCAGCGACGCCAACGTCAACCCTGGCGCCGGCACAGGTACCGGCAGCCAGGTGTTCAACTACAACGCCAAGGTCTACACCGACCAGGCGACGCCGCCTGCGGCGACCTACACAGACAGCGTGATTCTCGATGTGCAGTTCTGAGGTGCCCGGCGGGCGGGCCTGCGCGATGCAGGTGATCAGCGCAGGTCCTTGACCATCCTTTCCAGCGTTTCCAGCACGGCGCCTGCCAGTGCCTTGGAGCGTGCGCCAGACCAGCCGCAGCGGGCATCGGGGTTGTCGTCGTGGTCCTTGAACGGCATTTCCAAGGTCAGCGACAGGCAGTCGTAAGTCTGCCCGACCGCATTGCAGGCCAGTGTCATGTTCGCTTGGCCAGGCTGGTCGCGGGTGTAGCCATGGACGGTCTGGAAGTCCTTGGTCACGCTGCACAGGGTGCTGCGAAACTGCTCCTCCAGCCTGGCGATGCGCGGTGTGTAGCCCGGGTTGCCTTCGCAGGCCGCGGTGAACACATGGGGGATTTCCTCGTCGCCGTGCACATCGATGAAGGCATCGACGCCGTGCAGTTTCATCTGGCTCTGGGCGAAGAACACTTCCGGGCTCAGCTCGACGCTCGCATCCTGCCAGGCGCGGTTGAGGTCCTTGCCCTTGAAGTTGGTGCGCAGGTGGCCGAGAAAGGCGCCATCAGGGTTCATGTTGGGAATCAAGTACAGGTCAGCTTGGGCAAGCAGGCGCTGAAGCGTCGCATCGTTACCTTCGAGACGGTCGATCACGCCTTCCATGAACCACTCGGCCATGTGCTCGCCGGGGTGCTGCTGGGCGATCAGCCACAGCTTGCGCTTTGCGCCTGCGCCTTTGCTGGCGCGCAGCAGAGGAATGTCGCGGCCCTGGACGCTACGTCCACTGGCCAGCAACTCGACGCCGGGAATCTTCAGCGCGCGCTCGATCAACTGATTGTGGCGCGCGCGCGGATAGGGCTCGAAGTAGGCGAACCAGGCCTCTGGCTGCTCGGCCGTGAAATCGAATGCCAGGGCCTTGCCGTCGAAGCTGCTGGGGACGCGGAACCAGTTCTGCTGGTCGTACGACGCCACGGCGTGGTAGCCGTCCCAAGCGTTCTTGTAGGAGGACTGATGGGCGTTGTCGAGGCTGAAGCGGTGGGTCTGCCCCTGCGTCAGGCCGCTCACCTTGAAATGGAACCACTGGAAGTGGCCGCTGTGGGTGTCGGGACGGATGGCCAGGCGCACCAGGCGCGGGTCACTGGCATCCAGCACCTGGATATTGCCGGAATCGAAATCGCAGTCGATCTGCAGTGGGGACAGCGTCACGGTCATTGCCAGACTCCTGTGGCTTTGTTGTGACGCTACTGTAGCTCAACGACAGGTGGGGTGTCTGTGCTGGCCCCTCACGCAACAAGCCCTCGCGGGCAGCGCTGGCGTATCAGCCGAGCAGGCCGAAGGCGATCAATGCGGTAACGCCCAGGCCGACCGCGATCGAACACCCACCCATCGAGAGTGCTGCGCGGCCATTGCGATATCCGCCATCCTGGCCCAACTGGCGGGCTGGAGCCAGCAGGCTGCGCCAGCACAATTCGGTCTGCTCGAAGGCCTGCAGATGCTGTGGTGCGGCGTCCAGCCAGCGACGGAAGTCGATGCGTTCGCAGGTGGTCGCTTCCGGGCTTTGCAGGCGTACGTACCATTGCCCGGCAATGCTGGCCAGCGGTTCGCCACGCGGTAATGCGCTTTGCAGGGCCTGGAAGAGATGGCGTTCGACGGTCAGCAGGGGCAGGTCGAGACGGGCAGCAATGTCAGCGATGCCGAGCTGGTCGAGGCGGCTGAGCAGAAACACCTGCTGAACCCGGCGCGGCAAGCGCTTCAGGCCATGCAGCAGCGCGTCTTCGGTAGGCGTATGGACGACTTGCGGGCCATGCTCGAGGGGCAGCAGCAGACGGGTCATGGACGGCTCCTTGCGCGAGAAGAGGGGGAGAGGGGGCATCCTCCCTGATGCGCAGGCAGCTTAATCTTAACGAGATTGATTCTCAAGTGCTGTTTGCGCAAAACGCTGTAACACGCATTCACGAATTGACACACCTTTGCTATCATCGCGGCCATTAAACGCGGTAACCCTTCTTCATTAGCCTGAAGAGCCAAAAAAAATGACCCGGCAAAAAGCCGGGTCAAAAACCGTGATTAGCCTGATGAGGAGATAATCTGAGCGCCCGACCTGAGGGCTCCAGGTTATCCAGCGGGTCTCGCGACCTGCTGAGTGCAATAATAATCGTTATCATTTGCAAGTCAAATGATTTTTCTGTCCTTCAGAAAAATAATTTCCTGTGCGCTTCCTCTGTCCGGCAACCGGGCAATGTTCATTACCCGGCCATCACGTACTCCCGTCTCTCATAGCCCCTGTGGCGCTTGCCGTTGCTCAAGCATCGCGCGGGCCATGTTCACCATATGCATCAGTGCGAACAGCACCTCTCGGGTCGTGCCCTGTTGGTGGCTGCCGGTTTGCTGTGCTGTGGCGGCTGCGCAGCGCAACAAGGCCAAAGCGTGCGCGTTGGCCTGCTCGGGGGAGACCTCGTCGCGCAGCCGCCAGGGCACGCTGTCGATGCTGGTGTGCGGTGGTGTTGGGTTGAGGTAGTAGTCGAGCGCGCGACGCGCGGCTTCGCCGTCCAAATCCTTTTCTGGATGTGTCATCGGTTTCATCCTGTTACCTGTTGAGCGTGATAGGGAAATCAGTACACTCGAATACTAATACGAAAAGTACTCATGCCTATCAGATTAATAATACAATATGTGTATTGAGCGTTGATGGGCAGTCCGTATCGTGCGGGCGATGGAAAAATGGATCGCGCTGGTCAAGCAAAGGATGCGAGAGCTAGGGCTTTCGCAGGAGCAACTCGCCGAACGCGTTGGGGTGACCCAGGGCGGTGTGGGCCATTGGCTGCGCGGCACTCGCCAGCCGAAGGTGGGCATGATGAACCAGGTCTTGCAGGCCCTGGGCATGGCGCACCTGCATGTTTCGCTGCGCATGGTACGCATTGACCAACTGGCCGAGCGCAATGGCACCTATGCGGTCGAGGCAGGCGGGGATGATGACGACCTGCAGCAGTACATCATGTGCTTCCGCTACCCCGTGCTGGCCTGGACCGAGCTGGACGGGCCATGGCCGGAAGACTCCATCGTCTATGAGCAGACCGACTATGCGGCGCTGGGCAAGGCCTTCTGGTTGCCGGTCGAAGGCGACCTGATGAGCGCAGCGACCGGCCCCAGCGTGCCCGAGCAGATGCTGGTGCTGGTGGATCCGGGCGTGCCGGCGGCGCCAGGCAAGCTGGTGATCGCCAGACAGAAGGGCACCTCGGCGATGTTCCGGCAACTGGTCGAGGATGGCGGGCAGCGGTACCTCAAACCGTTGAACCCGACCTACCCGAAGCTGCTGTGCGGCGAGGATTTCGAAGTGCTGGGCGTGGTGGTGAGGTCGCACGGGCGGCATTGACCCCGCCCGGTGTGGCGCCTGGTCTTTTCCAGGCTCCGAGACCTCGCGCAGTTCCTGCAGGGGCGGCACACGGCCTACAAGGGTTTAAAATCGGCCAGTCTCCTGTGGGAGCGGGTTTACCCGCGAAAAAGACACCGCGCTGCCTGGCACGGGCTATGCCCGTGTTCGCGGGTAAACCCGCTCCCACAGTGGATTGGGCTGACCTTTGGATTTTGAACAAGACAGTTGCTCCTGTTGGGCCCTCAGCGCTCCTCCAGTTCCACCAGCACCGTCCCTTCGCTGACCATATCGCCCTCCTGGCAGAACAGCGCCTTCACTGTCCCCGCCTGCGGCGCACGAATACTGTGCTCCATCTTCATCGCCTCCAGCACTACCAGCGCTGTTCCGGCTTCCACCGCCTGGCCCGCTTCGACCAGCACACGCACGATGCTGCCGTTCATTGGCGCGCCCAGACCGCCCTGATGGCTATGGCTGGCCTCGGCGGCGGCAATCGGATCGAACGCCGTGACCGCGTGCAGTTCGCCCGCCCATTGCAGGTACAGTACCCCTTCGCGACGAATGGCCAGGTAGCGCCGACGCAGGCCATCCTGATCCTGCACCAAGTGCTCGCCGAGCAGTTGGAATGCCGAGGGCGCGCTGTTCTGCAGCGCCACGGCCTGGTCCTGACCGTCGCATGACAGGTGCAGGCTGCTGCGAGCTGGCAGGCCCAGGCGCAAGCCATTGTTGTGGGCCCAGGGCGAGTCACCGTCGTCTGCGCGCCGCTGTGGTGAGCCGCTCTGCAGCCAGGCTTCGGCAGCGGCTTGCCAGAACATCGCCGGGCGCTCGCCTGTGGCGGGCAGCAGCACCTCGTGATGACGAGCAATGAAGCCGGTATCCAGCTCGGCGGCGGCGAAGGCCGGATGGGCGAGGATGCGCCGCAGGAAGGCGATATTGGTTTTCAAGCCGCCGATGGCGAACTCGTCGAGCATGGCCAGCAGGCGCAAACGCGCCTGTTCGCGATCCTGCCCCCAGGCGATCAGCTTGCCCAGCATCGGGTCGTAGAACGGCGAGATCACATCGCCCTCGCTGACCCCGCTGTCGACCCGACGCCCTTCGCCTGGCGCCGATTCGCGGTACAGCGCCAGGGTGCCGGTGGCCGGCAGGAAGTCATTGGCCGGATCCTCTGCATACAGCCGCACCTCGATGGCATGGCCGACCAGCGGCACCTGCTCCTGGGTGATCGGCAATGCCTCGCCGCACGCTACACGGATCTGCCAGGCCACCAGGTCCAGCCCGGTGATCGCCTCGGTGACCGGGTGTTCGACCTGCAGGCGGGTGTTCATTTCCATGAAGAAGAACTCGCCGCGGGCATCGAGCAGGAACTCCACCGTGCCCGCACCGACATAACCGATGGCCTGGGCTGCGCGCACCGCAGCCTCGCCCATGGCTTGGCGCAGTTGCGCCGACAAGCCTGGAGCCGGTGCCTCTTCGACAACTTTCTGGTGGCGACGCTGGATCGAGCAGTCACGCTCGTTGAGATACAGGCAGTGGCCGTGTTGGTCGGCGAACACCTGGATTTCCACGTGCCGAGGCTTGAGCACGTACTTTTCCACCAACATCCGTGCATCACCGAACGACGACTGCGCCTCGCGCTGTGCCGAGGCCAGAGCGTCGGCCAGGTCGCTCTCTTGCTCGACCACCTTCATGCCCTTGCCGCCCCCGCCGGCACTGGCCTTGAGCAGCACCGGATAACCAATGCGCTCGGCAGCGGCACGGAAAGTCTCCAGGTCCTGGGCGTCACCGTGGTAGCCGGGCACCAGCGGCACCCCGGCGGCTTCCATCAGGGCCTTGGCCGCCGACTTGCTGCCCATGGCATCGATGGCGCTGGCCGGTGGGCCGAGGAAGATCAGCCCGGCCTGCTCGATGGCGCGGGCAAAGCCTGCGTTCTCGGAAAGAAAACCGTAGCCGGGATGAATCGCCTGTGCACCACTGGCCTTGGCTGCAGCGATGAGCTTGTCGATCACCAGGTAGCTGTCGGCGGCCTTGGTGCCGCCCAGATCGACGCGGATATCGGCCTCGCGGCTGTGCCGGGCGTCACGGTCGGTGGCGCTGTGCACCGCGACGGTGGTCAGGCCCATGGCCTTGGCGGTGCGCATCACCCGGCAGGCGATCTCGCCGCGGTTGGCGACCAGCAGGGTGGTCAGCGTGGGGTGGCTCATGGGCGAGGTTCCTTGTCGACAGGCTGCCAGGCGGGGCGGCGTTTTTCCAGGAAGGCGCTCAGGCCCTCCTGGCCTTCGGGGCTGACGCGAATGCGGGCGATGGCGTTCTCGGTGTAGCGACGCAGGGCAGGGCTCAGCTCGCCGTCGTCCACCTCGCGCAGCAGATCCTTGGTGGCACGCAGGGCCTGCGGGCTGTTGAGCAGCAGGTTGTCGATCCAGGCCTGGACCTGGCTGTCCAGTTCGCTGGCGGGGTACACCTCGGCCAGCAGGCCCAGTTCGCGGGCGCGCGCACCGCTGAAGCGCTCGGCGGTCAGGGCATAGCGGCGTGCGGCGCGTTCACCGATGGCCTTGACCACGAACGGACTGATCACCGCCGGTGCCAGGCCGATGCGTACCTCCGAAAGACACAGTTGTGCGTCCTCGGTGCCGATGGCCATGTCGCAGCAACTGATCAGGCCCAGCGCTCCACCGAATGCGGCGCCCTGGACCACTGCCAGGGTCGGCGTCTTCAGGCGATGCAACGCATACATCAACTCGCCCAGTTCATGGGCGTCGTCCAGGTTGGTATTGAAATCCAGCTGCGCCGACTGCTGCATCCAGGCCAGGTCTGCACCGGCGCTGAAGTGCCGGCCACGGCCACGCAGCAGCACGAAGCGCAGGCTGGCGTCTTCGCCCAGTTGGTCGATGGCAACGATCAGCTCGCGAATCATCTGGGCGTTGAAGGCGTTGTTCTTGTCTTCCCGGCTCAGCCACAGGGTGGCGAAGCCGCGAGGATCCTTTATCACTTCGAGGGTGGCAAAATCGCTCATGGGTCACATCCGGAAAATGCCGAAGCGGCTCTGTTCGATCGGGGCGTTCAGCGCGGCGGACAAGGCAAGGCCCAGCACTTCACGGGTTTGCGCCGGGTCGATGACGCCGTCATCCCACAGCCGGGCGCTGGAGTAGTAGGGGTGGCCCTGGCGCTCGTACTGGTCGAGGATCGGCTGCTTGAGCTGTTTTTCGTCCTCGGCGCTGAACACGTCGCCACTGCGTTCACTCTGCTCGCGCTTGACCTGGGCCAGCACGCCGGCGGCCTGTTCGGCGCCCATCACGCCGATCCGCGCGTTGGGCCACATCCACAAGAAGCGCGGATCGTAGGCGCGCCCGCACATGCCGTAGTTGCCAGCACCGAAGCTGCCGCCGATGATCACGGTGAACTTCGGCACCTGGGCGCAGGCTACCGCGGTCACCAGCTTGGCGCCGTGCTTGGCGATGCCGCCTTCCTCGTATTTCTTGCCGACCATGAACCCTGTGATGTTCTGCAGGAACAACAGCGGGATGCCGCGCTGGCAGGCCAGTTCGATGAAGTGCGCGCCTTTTTGCGCGGCTTCGGCGAAGAGGATGCCGTTGTTGGCCAGGATCGCCACCGGATAGCCGTGCAGGTGAGCGAAACCGCACACCAGGGTGGTGCCGAACAGGGCCTTGAACTCATCGAACACCGAACCGTCGACCAGCCGCGCGATCACCTCGCGCACGTCGAACGGTTGCTTGGCGTCAGCCGGGACCACGCCATACAGCTCTTCTGCGCCATACAACGGAGCAACCGGCGCCTGGCATTGCAGCTTGCCCAGCTTGTGCCAGTTGAGGTTGGCGACGCTGCGCCGGGCGATGGCCAGGGCGTGTTCATCGTTGTCGGCGTAGTGGTCGGCCACACCGCTGGTGCGGCAATGCACGTCGGCGCCGCCCAGCTCTTCGGCGCTCACCACCTCGCCGGTGGCGGCTTTCACCAACGGTGGGCCGGCGAGGAAGATGGTCGCCTGCTGGCGCACCATGATCGCCTCGTCGGCCATGGCCGGCACATAGGCGCCACCTGCGGTGCACGAGCCCATCACCACGGCGATCTGCGGGATCCCCAGAGCGCTCATGTTGGCCTGGTTGAAGAAGATCCGCCCGAAGTGCTCGCGGTCGGGGAATACCTCGTCCTGGCGCGGCAGGTTGGCGCCGCCGGAGTCGACCAGGTAGATGCACGGCAGGCGGTTCTGCAGGGCGATGGTCTGCGCGCGCAGGTGTTTCTTCACGGTCAGCGGGTAGTAGGAGCCGCCTTTGACCGTGGCGTCGTTGGCCACGATCATGCACTCGACCCCTTCGACGCGGCCGATGCCGGCGATGACGCCTGCTGCCGGTACGTCTTCGCCATACACCTCATGGGCGGCGAGCTGGCCGATCTCGAGAAACGCCGAGCCCGGGTCGAGCAGGCGGTCGATGCGCTCGCGCGGCAGCAACTTGCCACGCGAAGTGTGGCGCTGCTGGGCCTTGGGCCCGCCGCCCTGGCTGACCTGGGCCAGCAGGGTGCGCAGGGCATCGACCTGTTCGAGCATGGCCGCGCTGTTGCTGGCGAACTCCGCCGAGCGCGGGTTGATCTGGGTGTGCAAGGTAGCCATGGACGCCAGTTCCTTGTGCTCAGCGGGTTTCGTTGAACAATTCGCGGCCGATCAGCATCCGGCGGATTTCGCTGGTGCCGGCACCGATCTCGTAGAGCTTGGCATCGCGCAGCAGGCGCCCCGCCGGGAACTCGTTGATGTAGCCGTTGCCGCCGAGGATCTGGATCGCTTCCAGGGCCATCTGCGTGGCGCGCTCGGCGGTGTAGAGGATCACCCCGGCGGCGTCCTTGCGCGTGGTCTCGCCACGGTCGCAGGCCTGGGCTACGGCATAAAGGTAGGCGCGGCTGGCGTTGAGCTGGGTGTACATGTCGGCGATCTTGCCCTGGATCAGCTGGAACTCGCCGATGCTCTGGCCGAACTGCTTGCGATCGTGGATATAGGGCACCACGAGGTCCATGCAGCTCTGCATGATGCCGGTCGGTCCGCCCGAGAGCACCACGCGCTCGTAGTCCAGGCCGCTCATCAACACGCGCACACCGCCATTGAGCTGGCCGAGGATGTTTTCTTCCGGCACTTCGACGCCATCGAAGAACAGCTCGCAGGTGTTGGAGCCACGCATGCCCAGCTTGTCGAACTTGTTGCTGCGCGAGAAGCCCTTCCAGTCACGTTCGACGATGAATGCGGTGATGCCGTGCGGGCCCTTGTCCAGGTCGGTCTTGGCGTAGATCACGTAGGTGTTGGCGTCGGGGCCGTTGGTGATCCAGGTCTTGCTGCCGTTGAGTACATAGCGGTCGCCGCGTTTCTCGGCGCGCAGTTTCATCGACACCACGTCGGAGCCGGCATTGGGCTCGCTCATGGCCAGGGCACCGATGTGCTCGCCGCTGATCAGCTTGGGCAGGTACTTGAGCTTCTGCTCATGGGTGCCGTTGCGGTTGATCTGATTGACGCAGAGGTTGGAATGGGCGCCGTAGGACAGTGCCACCGAGGCCGAGGCACGGCTGATCTCTTCCATCGACACCACATGGGCCAGGTAGCCCAGGCCCGCGCCGCCGTACTCCTCGGAAACAGTGATGCCCAGCAGGCCCATGTCGCCGAACTTGCGCCACATGTCGGCGGGGAACAGGTTGTCGTGGTCGATCTGCGCCGCGCGCGGGGCGAGTTCGGCGGCAGCGAAGGTGCGCACCTGGTCGCGGAGCATGTCGATGGTCTCGCCCAGGGCGAAGTTCAGGCTGGGGTAATGCATGGGGGCACCTTGTTGTTCTTGAAATTCGAGGTACTGCACCGACCCTGTGGGAGCGGGCTTGCCCGCGATGCCCGTCAGAACGGCCAGCGATGTTGTCTGGTCCGGCCTCATCGCGGGCAAGCCCGCTCCCACAGGGTCGGTGCTCGTGGTTGACGTTAACGTAAACCTGCCTTTTCGGGCTGTCAATTGGATCATCACCTTTACGTAAACGTAAATGTGCGCCAAAGTACCCTTCGCTTGCTTCAGTCATGCCCAGAACAACCACAAGAAGGGATACTCATGAGTCAACCAAGCTACACCCGAGGCCGCCAGGACCGGCCCCTGCTGACCCAGACCATCGGCCAGTCGTTCGATGCCACCGTCACCCGCTGGCCCGAGCGCGAGGCCCTGGTGGTGCGGCACCAAGGCCTGCGCTACAGCTGGCGGGCGCTGGCCGAGCAGGTCGAGGTGCACGCCCGGGCGCTGATTGCCCTGGGCGTGGCCAGTGGCGATCGAGTCGGTATCTGGGCGCCGAACTGCGCGCAATGGTGCATCCTGCAGATCGCCACGGCGAAGGTCGGCGCGATCCTGGTCAACATCAACCCTGCGTACCGGGTGAGCGAGCTGGAGTACGTGCTGCGCCAGTCCGGCTGCAGTTGGCTGGTGTGCGCCGATGCTTTCAAGTCGTCCGACTATCACGCGATGGTCCAGGAACTGGTGCCCGAGCTGGGTGCGCAGCCGCTGGCGAGTGAGCGCCTGCCGGACCTGCGTGGCGTCATCAGCCTGTCGTCCACCCCGCCCGGCGGTTTTCTGCCCTGGGATGCGCTGGCCGAGCGGGGAGGGCAGGTCGATCCCCAGACGCTGCAGGCGAGGCAGCAGGGCTTGCAGTTCGACCAGGCGGTGAACATCCAGTACACCTCCGGCACCACTGGCGCGCCGAAAGGCGCCACGCTCAGCCACTACAACATCCTCAACAACGGCTTCATGGTCGGCGAAAGCCTGGGCCTGAGCGAACGGGACCGCATGGTGATTCCGGTGCCGCTGTACCACTGCTTTGGCATGGTCATGGCCAACCTGGGCTGCATCACCCACGGCAGCACCATGATCTACCCCAACGATGCCTTCGACCCCGAGTTGACGCTCCAGGCTGTAGCCGAAGAGCGTGCCAGCATCCTCTATGGCGTGCCGACCATGTTCATCGCCATGCTTGACCACCCCTCGCGCAGCACCCTGGACCTCTCGACCCTGCGCAGCGGCATCATGGCCGGCGCTACCTGCCCGATCGAGGTGATGCGCCGGGTGATCGAGCAGATGCACATGGGTGAGGTGCAGATCGCCTACGGCATGACCGAGACCAGCCCGGTGTCGCTGCAGACCGGCCCTGGCGACGAGCTGGAGCTGCGCGTGACGACGGTTGGGCGCACCCAGCCACAGTTGGAGACCAAGCTGGTGGATGCGCACGGCATGATCGTCCCGCGGGGCGAGATCGGCGAGTTGTGTACCCGCGGCTACAGCGTGATGCTTGGCTACTGGAATAACCCCGAAGCTACTCATCAGGCGATCGATCCGGCGCGCTGGATGCGCACGGGCGACTTGGCGGTGATGGACGAGCAGGGCTATGTGCGTATCGTCGGGCGCAACAAGGACATGATCATTCGCGGGGGCGAAAACATCTATCCGCGCGAGCTCGAGGAGTTCTTCTACACTCACCCGGCGGTAGCCGATGCCCAGGTGATCGGTATTCCGTGCAGCCGCTACGGCGAGGAAATCGTCGCGTGGATCAAGCTGCACCCCGGGCACAGCGCCACGGTCGAGGACTTGCAGGCCTGGTGCAAGGCGCACATTGCGCATTTCAAGGTGCCGCGGCATTTCCGCTTCGTCGACGAGTTTCCGATGACGGTGACCGGCAAGGTGCAGAAATTCCGGATGCGCGAGATCAGCATCGCGGAACTTGCGCCGCACTGAAGCGCCGCCTGGCCTGAGAAGGCCAGGCGGATAGGACATGTCACTTAACAACCTTGAACAAATCGTCGAAGGTTTCGGCGTCTTGGATATCGCTTTCTGCCAGGTCGGTTCCTAAATCGTCATTGAGGTATCGAACCAGTTTTGAGGTACTGCTGACGATGTCGGAAACTTTTGTTGCGCCGCTGATATCGGCCTCTTTCTTGTCGAATTTTTCGGCAAGCAGTTTTTTCAGTTCCTGTTCGGTAGCCATGTTCATTTATCCTTGAGTTGAGTCATGCGTGAGTGTGTATTGAGGTCCAGGGTCTCATTGGTCGGGCATGGGCAGGCTCCTGTGTCATGTAGCGATAACGGTCGCCAAGATCAAACCGTTGATACCTCGGCCTGGTGCGTTGAACCGTACTCTGGCTAGCGTATATCCCGGAGCTTTCATACGGTTCTCAATTGGCTTTCAGGTAAGCGATGGACGAGAACATCAGTTTTCTATCGGGCCCACCTCCCCAACCTTCGAACTTGACGTGGTCTTCCCCCCACGACACCACTTTCGCGGTGTATGTTTCTCCTGTTTTGTAGGCGTACCGGACCTGCTTGCCCACGAGGTCTTTGGCCGCTGCTTGCAGTTGAGCGAGCGTTTGGAAGGTATCGGTTTGCTTGCGTGCACGGGCAATGGTTTTGGCGTAGGTGGCTGCTCGCTCTGCAGCGTTCTTGGCTGATTGAGCTTTGGCTTGTGCAGTTGCAAGCTGACCTTCGCTGGCCGCTGCCTCGGCGTCCTGATACGCCTTCTTTGCCTCGTCCACGGCTGCTTGCAGTTTGTCCATTGAACCCGTCGCCTCTCTTTTTTCCGCGCTCGCCTCGAGGATGTTCATGGACGGGGCTTGATAGTCGGCTTGCGCCGACTTCTGTGAGGCCTCGGCTGCCTCGGCTGCGGCCTTGGCAGAGGCAACCGCCGTGGCAATGTCAGCCTTGAGCTTTTCGGCGGCTTCTTGGGCGGCCTTTTCGGCGGCTTCACGGGCAGCAGCCTCGCGCGCCCTGGCCGCGTCCTGTGCGACCTTGCAGGCATTCTGAGCCGACTCGGCGGCCTCCTGGGCCAACTTGGCCTTTTGCTGCGCCTCATCGGCGCTGGTTTGCGCGCTGTCCACCTGACCTTTCTTTGCGGCGGCTTCGGTGTTGTTGCGGGCGGTGCTGGCCGCTTCGGCGGCTTTCTTGGCCTTGGCGATCGCTTCAGTCACTTGCTTGAGCTGCTCGCACGCCTCGGGCGCCTTCAGTGCTGGATCGTCAGCCTGCGCCTGGGCGGTTGCCAGTGCCGCATGGGCGGCCTGTTCCGCTTCTCGTGCAGTGACGATGGCATTGTCAGCGTTACCTGAACTTGCTGGCTGACCGCTGCCGTTGCCGCTTGGTGATTCGCCTGCTGCGCTGTCGCCGCCATCAGCAGAGCCTGGTGTACTTTCGCTCTGCAGCAGCTGCCTGACTTCGTCGCGAAATGCCGTGGAACCATCAACCGCGCTGTAGCTGACGGTGATGGTGATGTCTTTGAGCCTGCACTCATTATCCTTGTAAAGCTCAGGGTTGTTCCTGGCGCCGCCTGGGAACGCGAGCCGCCAGCTCGAGATCAGCCCGGTGCCTTCGAAGGGTTGATAGCGTGCCTTGTCGGGTACCGACGGCTGCAGATCGAAGTTACGCGACACTTCCTTGACCGACCAGAGGGCAATGCTCTGGTTCGGCCTGAGGTCGCGAAGCACATGCTTGGGGCTGCCTTGGCTGGGCGAATACAGGTGGCGGGCGCCTTCGATGTCCGCTTCCAGAAGCACCTTGTTCGAGGTCTGGTAGAGCATGGCCGAGATCGGTTTGGAAGAACCTGACCCTGAGATTTCGAAGGCCAGCGTGATGCGTTCCAGGCGGCGCAGGTAATGACCTGGGTAATCGATGTCGAACAGGCGTGCCGGCAGCGCGAACAGGATTTCATCGTTGTCCAGTTGCTCGTGCAATTGGGTGGCGGTCCACCCGGTGAGTGCCAGCAGGGAGAAATCCTTGCGGATATCCAGGGGCCTGTGGTTGTCACGGATCGCCGCGACGTCCATTTGCATCAGGTCGCGCTCAAGCGCTTCGCCCGCAAGCATCCCACGCCAGTTGTCGAGCCAGCCGTCCGTCCTGATCCAGCGACTGGTGAAATCGCCGAGTTCGTACCGCAGGCAGTTTTCGGCCATCAGGCACAGGGAAGTGGTTGCGTCGTACGCGGTGCTGTAGATCTCCGACAGCCGACCGATCAACCACAGATAAGTGGTGTGGCTGGCGAACACCGATTGCATGACCTCGTATTCGGCCTGGTGCGCCTGGCGGGTTGCACGGGCCTCGTGCACGGCGATGCCGGCGGCCTTGATCTGTATGTCTCGCTCGCGCAGTTGAGCATCGATGATGCCGAGCTCATGTGTAGCCTGGTCGGCTTCATGCTGCCACTGCTGGCGACGCAGGATGTATTCCGCTTGCTTGTCGATCGTATTGCTCATGGTTTCGAGTGTCTCGGCCACAGCCTCCCAAGCATTGGCCGCCGACTCAAATGCTTCCTGCGGGCTGAAACCACCCACCGCCATACCGAAAATGGTCGGTGCCATTGCGGCGCCCGCTGCCATGGCGTAGCTGGGGACCGATGGCAGGCGGGTGGCGACAGAAGACGTTGCCAGTGCAAGCACAGCCGTTTCCAGCTCGATCACGCCTTCGTCCACCAGCCGCTGGTAATACTCCTGACGTTGTTCAATCATGGCTCTGGAGCGCAACACGGTGTCACGCTCGCGCTTGGCCAGTTCCAGCGCTTGCTCCTGCAACTGACAAGGGAAGTCCAGCAGCCTGATCAGGTTGCGTTTGCCGAGCAGTTCCAGTTGCTGGGCGGCTTCGGTGTTGTAGAAGCCCAGCAAGGTTTGCCCCAAGGCGATCAGTTGCTGCACCGCTTCTCCGGCGCATTTGCGCGCCTCCTCGTAACGGCAGGGGGGCACGATGGGCGCAACCGGCGTGGCCTCGCCCCGGTCCTGGGCGACAACGCTGTTGCCCAGTGCGATCTGGTCGAGTGTGTCGGGGTCGAGCATGATCGCAGCGGGCTTGCCATCGAGGGTCAGGCCGTGGCGCAGGTTGAACAGACGGTCACGCAGCAGGTTGCGCAGCGTGACGAGCTTGTTGTTCAGCGGCGGGGTAAAGGCCGTGGAACTGGCCTCGGCTAGCGTCGGTGGCTGGGCCGGTGCGCTGGACAGGTCTTCGGGGAGCACGCCGATCAGGCGCAGCGCCTTGTCATAGCACAACGCGGCCTCGACCAGCGAATCCAGCGTCAGCATGCGGTATTGGTCATCACCCTGGCGTTGCCAGTTTTCCACCACGAACAGGTGCAGCGCCTTGCGGTAGCGCTCGGGTTCGGCGTAGGCCAGCAGGTCCGGATCGTTGCTCTGGGCGCTGGCGGTGAAGGCTGCACGGGCCAGCAGAGGTCTTGTCAGCCAGAACAGCGGCGGATGGTTCCCCTCGGGCACCCAGGTGCGGTAGGGGTCGAACAGGAACCGTGTGCACCAGCGCCAGGCTTGGCTGTATTCGCGGTTCTGGCGTTGCAGCCAGGTGACCAGGAACGGCACGTGGAAGAACAGCTCCCAGAAGTACAAGCCGTTGGCGCTGCGCAGGTCGACGATGGTACCTGAACTTGCAGGTTCCAGGGGCGGCTCCGGCAAGTGTTGGGCCTTCCATGACAGCGACTGTTCGACCGATTGAGTCGCCAGTGCCACTAGTTGCTTGCCAAACAGGGTGTTCAGCCGCAGGGTACGGAAAGGGGGGGCATTGCTCTGGTCTTCGGCTTTGTTATTGACCTCCTTGAAGTCCAGGTACAGAGCCTGTTCATTGCGGCAGATCTGCACACTGGGGATCGCGTCGTCGTCTTTCTCTTCCAGGGTATAGGCGCAGGTAGCCGTTGCGATGGGGGCGGTTGTACTGACTTGTTCGTCATAGAAGTCTAGCGAGACAGTGTAGTCACGAATGTCCTTGTTGATGGGGAGGGCAAAATTGACAGCCCCTTTGCTGTTGGCGATCAACGTGTCCTCGAACGCCATTTCGTGCGTGGGATCAAGATAGAAAAGGATTCTGCGGCAGGCCGCCGGATGGAAGTATCGAAGGCGTAATATCGCCTGCAGCGATTCGTCAGGCAGGTCGGGCGTGATTTTTTTTAATTCATCGAGCTCTTCGGCGATGAGCGTGTTGATCGCGTCTGCCTTGTCCAGCGCTTTGGCGTTGTCAATGGCGGTGTGCAGTGCGATGGGCTGGCGCGGTTGCTCGATGTTGGTGATGCCAACCAATTTGCAATACTGTTCTGCAGGTAGGTAGCGTACCTTGAGCAGGAAATTCTTTAGTTTACTGAATGCGTCAGCGTTATCGGTGGGTAAGGTTTTGAATGTCTGCAGGTGTTGTTCGTCAAGTTTTGCCAGCTCACGGGCGGACAGTGTCCAGCTGGGGTTTGAGCTTCCTGCTGGTTTAATGTTCAGCCTTACGGTGA
>NZ_BCBT01000054.1:0-43541 GCF_001320965.1 Pseudomonas sp. NBRC 111143
CGGTTCGCCGCTGCGACTTGCCCACGAAGAGGTCTGTAGCGGTACCGCTATACTTTGCAGCTTCCCCACCCGCCAGGAGCCCATCCCATGTCTCACACCAAGCACGGCGCCTGCCTCTGCGGCGCCACCCGCCTGACTGCCACGGTCGAAAACCTCGAAGTCAACGCTTGCCACTGCAGCATGTGCCGCACCTGGGCCGGAGGCCCGATGTTGGCAGTGCACTGCACCCAGCCGCCCAGTTTCGAAGGCGCTGTTCCCAGCGTCTTCCGCTCCTCCGACTGGGCCGAGCGGGGCTTTTGCGGGCAGTGTGGCACTCACCTCTACTACCGCCTGATCGCCAAGAACGAATACGCGTTGCCGGTCGGCCTGCTCAAAGGCGATGACTGGCAGTTCACGATGCAGATCTACGTCGACGAGCGCCCGAGCTGGTACTGCTTCTCCAATCAGACCCAGGACCTCACTGGCGAGCAGGTCATGCAGCTGTTCAGCTAGGCCTGCTCCAGCAGCCATTCGCCGAACACCTCGGCGGCGGACGAGGGCGGGTTCTGTCGGTCGTGCACGAGGTAGTCGGCCTGGCCGGTGCGGACCACGAAGTCCGACACCGGTCGGATCAGCCCGCTTTTTATGCGTTCGCGAGCCATGGCTTCCCAGCCCAAGCCCACCCCCATGCCCTGCAGCACGGCATCGAACACCAGATTGACCTGATTGAAGGTCAGCGCATCGGCCGGCGGCTGGTAGCGCAAGCCGAAATGGCTGAACCAGTCATGCCAGTCCAGGCAGTTCCAGGCCGAGGCATCCAGCTGAATCAGCGGTAGCCCCTGCAACTGCGCAACGTTGTCGATGGTGGGCAGCGCGCGTGCGGTGCTGGCGATCGGGAAGATCACCTCGTCGAACAGCTTGCCGGCCTGCAGCGAGGCCCAGCGGCCATGCCCATAGAGAATACCGAGGTCGTAGTCGGCGATCAGGCTCTCGTTGATGTCGTTGCTGGCGTGGATATTCACCGTCAGTTCTGGATGCTGCTCGTTGAACCGCAGCAGGCGCGGGAACAGCCAGTACTGGGCGACGGCGTGGGTGCAGATGACACTGACGTGTCGATCGCCGTGCCCGCTCTTGAGCCGCTGCACGTGGGCCAACAGTTTGTCGAGCATCGGCTCGACGAAACCGTGGAACTGCGTGCCCGCGGTGGTCAGGACGATGCCTCGGGCGCGTCGCTCGAACAGCTGTGCGCCGAGATGATCCTCGAGCAGACGGATCTGCTTGCTCACCGCGCTTTGCGTCAGGTACAGCTCGCCCGCTGCACGGGTGAAGCTGCCCGTGCGTGCCACGGCTTCGAAGGCGATCAACGTATCGAGGGGCGGAAGGTGACGGCTGTAGCGGCTCATGGTGGTGGCGCCTGCTGGGATTACAGAGCGTCAGCATACTCAGCTGAAAGCCATTCCTCCAGGGAATGGCTGCATGCCCATTCATCTTTTGTCGGTCAAGCGTGCAACCGGTAGCCTGCGCGCATCCACCAACAGGAGAGACAAGGTGAAACGCGGGGTGATGTATGCCGGCACGGCTGGCGCAATGTGGGGGTTGGTACTGATGGTTCCGGAGGTGCTGCCAGAGTTCAATCCGGTGTTGCTCAGCACCGTGCGCTATGTGATGGTCGGCTTGATCTCGGTGCTGCTGGCACTGCCCATGGCCCGCCAGTTGCGGCGCCTGACGGTGGGCGACCTGTGGATGCTGTTGCGCCTGTCGGTGATCGGCAACCTGCTGTACTTCATCTGCCTGGTGGCGGCGATCCAGCGCTTGGGCGTGGCCCCCGCCTCGCTGATCGTCGGTGTGCTGCCGCTGACCATTACTCTCTATGGCCGCAACGACAGCGGGGCGGTGCCGCTGTCGCGCCTGATCGGCCCGCTGATGCTGATCCTGCTCGGCATGTCGTGCATCAACCTCGAGACATTCGCCTTCGCAGCAGGCGATGCTGGCGACAAGTTCATGGGCCTGGTCTATGCGCTGGTCGCCCTGGCCTGCTGGACCTGGTACGCCGGGGAGAACAGCCGCTACCTCAAGCAGTGCGCACGTTTCGACAGCCACCAGTGGTCGGTGCTGTGTGGCGCGGTTACCGGTCTTGTCAGCCTGGTGCTGCTGGCCATTCTGGCCCTGTGGTTCCCGCAGCAATTGCAGGCGCAGGCCAGTGTCGAACGCTGGTGGTTGTTCTGGGTTGCCGCGCTGGGTTGCGCCGTGCTCGGCTCCTGGTTGGCCATGGCCTTGTGGAATGCCGCCTCCAAGCGTCTGCCGCTGACCTTGAGCGGGCAACTGATCGTGTTCGAGACGCTGTTCGGCCTGCTGTATGCCTTCCTCTGGCGCCAGTCTGGCCCAACCTTGCTGGAGGCAGCAGCCATCGTGCTGGTGATCGGTGGCGTGCTGTGGTCGATGCGCCAGCACGACGTCGCCCCCGGACTTGCCAAATCCGTGCATTCCTGAGAAAAGGGCGGCCTCGAAATCTGCCGCAAGGAAATGACCGTGACTCAGGAACTGCACATCACCGAGATCCAGGAAGGCGACGGCAAGGCCGTGGTCAAAGGCGCCCTGATCACCACACAGTACACCGGCTGGCTGGCCGACGGCAGCGAGTTCGACTCGTCCTGGTCGCGCGGCAAGCCCTTCCAGTGCGTGATCGGTACCGGCCGGGTGATCAAGGGCTGGGACCAGGGCCTGATGGGCATGCGCGTGGGCGGCAAGCGCAGGCTGCAGGTACCCGCGCACCTGGGCTATGGCGAGCGCTCGGTGGGCAGCATCCCGCCGAACTCGGACCTGACCTTCGAGATCGAGTTGCTCGAGGTGCTGACGCGGGATGATTGATGTCCAGTTGTTGCAAGGGTGACGTAATTCGGCAACATCGATGGTCCAACATGGCTGCTGCCAGGGAGGGCCAGCATGGAAGAGCCCATCAGGCGGCCGGTGCCTTGCACCGCCGCCGGCAAGGATGGTGCACAAGCAAGGATGCTCCCCGTCCTTAGCCGAACGAGCCCTGCCATGAAGTGGATGCAATACCTGCGACGCCGTCACCTGTTTCTCGGTCTCACCCTCGCCGCGGTGCTGATACCGCTGACCCTCGATGTGGTGCAAAGTCGCGACCAGCACGGTGATGGAACCCAGACGCTGGTGTTCCTGCGCCATGCCGAGAAGCCCGGCGAGGGGCTGGGGCAACTGAACTGCCAGGGCCTCAACCGCGCCATCGACCTCGCCACGTTGCTGCCGGAGCGTTTCGGCGCTGCCGACTACGTGTTCGCCGCCGACCCCGGCCGACATGTCGAGGAGGGCAGCGAGGATAAACGCTACAGCTACATCCGCCCGCTCATGACCATCAGTCCCAGCGCCATCCGCCTTGGGCTGCCGGTCAATATCGACTTCGGCGCCAACGACTACGACGATCTCGCCGAAGAACTGCTGCGCGCCAAGTACCGCAACGCCACGGTCTACACCGCCTGGTCGCACGGCTACCTGCCAGACCTGATCAACGCCGTGGCTGGCAAGGCCCTGGGCGAGAAGCGCGTCATCACGTCGGACTGGGACGGCGATGATTTCGACACGCTCTACGTGATCACCCTGACCTGGCATGACGGCAAGGCCACCATGCTCAGCCGCAACGTGCGTCAGGAACTCGATGGTGGGTCCGAGGTTTGCCCGACCTGATTCAGACGTTTCTGACTCGGTCGGGGTGTCCAGACCGACTTATTTCCAGGTGACGACAAGGCACTGTTCACGGGTTTCCGGAAATTCGATACCGGGCGTGAGGAGTGCGGGGTTGCATGGAAATCGATCGGTCTTATCGGTTCATCGGTCATCGCGGCGTGACCTTCGATGTCATCGAGTTCACCGTGAGGGCCGATAACTGCTGCTGGCTCAATACGCTGCATATTCCAACAGCGGGCCGACATCAGTATCGCGTGGTCGGCAAGGTGAAGGAACTGTACGAGCGGATGCAGGCCGGGCAGTTGCCCTGCGTAATGGTGGTGGCGGTTTCATTGCCGTTGACGCGCGAGCAGGGGGATGCTCTGAACTCACAGCGCTGGACAGTCGCTACTCTGGTGTCGGCAGGGGGTGCTGCAGTCACCGGGACGTTCGCCCCGGCGTTGGTAGTTGGTGCGACAAAGATGGGCACATTCGCTTTTGTCTCCAACCGTCTGCCAACGTTTCACGCGGGTGATGTCTTGGTATCAGCCGAGGCCAAGGTCCAGGGCGGTATTGGTCCGCAACGCAGTTCTACTTCCCTGTTACTGAAAGCTGGGGTTAAGCATGTCGCTCGATGATCTGCTGCAGCCGATTTTGATCATGATCATCTGGTGGACACTGGATCGCTGGACCGTATCACCCTGGCGCGGATGGGTAGGGCTGGCCCTTCTAGCGGGGGGCTTGGCCAGCTTTTTCTGGACCGAAATGTGGAGAGTTTTCGGTCACGAAATAATCATGTGGAAGTCGTCCGCTGTATCCATCGGCATTTTTCTCATGCTGCGCAGCAACCGGCATGTCGACAAGTCGTAAGCATCACTGGGAGAGTGGGTCAGCTTGTGACAAGGCCGCCGCGCCTTCAGGATGACGATGCGGCAGCCTCGAGATGCATTTACCGCCCCAACCGCATCGGCCAGCCCACCACCTTCTTCACCCGTGGCGTCGCATAGGTGCGCACTTTCGACGTGCTCAACCCCAGTCGCACCAGCGATTCGGCGATGGTCACCGCCGCACTCACGCCATCAACCACCGGCACGCCGGTACGCTGGCGAATCTGTTCGTCGAGCCCGGCCATGCCGCCGCAGCCCAGGCAGATCACCTCGGCCTTGTCGTCACGCACGGCACGCTCGGCCTGTTCGACGATGGCCTCCACGGCGCGCTGCGGATCAGCTTCCAGCTCCAGCACCGCCAGGCCGCTGGCCCGTACCGAGGCGCAGCGGTCGTAGAGTCCGGACAGCTTCAGGCGATCCTCGATCAGCGGCACGGTGCGATCCAGCGTGGTGACCACCGAGTAGGCATGGCCCAGGTACATCGCGGTGCTGGCGGCGGCATCGGTGATGTCCACCACCGGTACATTGAGCAACTCCTGCAAACCTTCGCGGCCGTGCTCGCCGTACCCGGCCTGGATCACCGCGTCGTAGGGCTGGTCGTAGGCCAGCACCCGGTCCATCACGGCGATGGCGGCCAGATAGCTCTCGAAATTTCCCTCCACCGACTCTGCGCCGAACCAAGGCGTCAGCCCGACGATCTCGGTGCCGGGCGCTGCAACGCTGCGCGCCTGTTCGGCAATGGCCTCGGTGATGGCTTCGGTGGTGTTGACGTTGACGATCAGAATACGCATCAAAGAACTTCCCTTGATCAATGGCTGCTGTGGTCGACGGCGATGGCTTCGCCGCTGACGTCGAGGTATTGGCGATTGCGCGGTGCGATCAGCAGGTAGAGCGCGGCCGCGGTACCTGCGCCGATCAGCCAGGAGAATGGCGCGACGCTGTGGAAGTGCGGTACCAGCGCCAGCACGATCGCCAGCAGGGCCGATGGAATGAACGCCGCAAGCGCCCGAAGGTTGACGCCACGCGAGTAGTGATAGGCGCCGGCCGGGTTCTCGCTGTACAGCTCCGGCACGTTGACCCGGCCTTTGCGCAGCAGCCAGTAGTCGGACATGATCACGCCGTACAGCGGGCCGAGCAGGGCGCCCAGGCCGGACAGGAAGTACACGATCACCAGCGGGCTGTTGTACAGGTTCCACGGCAGGATCAGCACCGCCACGGTGGCACTGATCAGCCCGGCGCGGCGGAAGTTCAGGTGGCGTGGTGCCAGATTGCTGAGCACGAAGGCCGGGGCGACGAAGTTGGCCATGATGTTCACCGCGACGGTGACGATCAGGAAGGCCATGCAGCCCAGGACCAGGAACAGGGTGTTGGGGATGGTAGCGACGATCTGGGTCGGGCTGTCGATCACCTGGCCGTTGATCTGGAACTGTGCGCCGCACAGCACCACGGTGATCACCGCAAATACCAGGATGTTCACTGGCAGGCCCCAGAAATTGCCGACGCGGATGGTCCTGCGGCATGGCGAGGACCGGGCGAAGTCGCAGAAGTTGAGCACCAGGGTGCCGTAGATTGCCAGCCAGAGCGCGCCACCGGCAAAGATGTTGCGCCACATCTCGTAGCCGGTCAGCGGATCGGCCACCGACCAGGCGATGCGCGCATCGTTCTTGAAGAACATCCAGGCGGCCAGGCTCGCCACGGTCAGCAGGATCACCGGCCCGGCGAAACCTTCGTAACGGCGCACCATCTCCATGCCGTAGGCGAGGATCACCAACTGCACGATCCAGATCGCCACGAAGCATACCCAGCCCAAGCTCGACAATCCGAGAATGCTGTCGTGGTCATAGACGGCTACCTGCGGCCACACGGCGGTGAGCAGCACGCGCAGTACCACCGAGGCCAGGTAGGTCTGGATACCGAACCAGGCGATTGCGATCACCGCGCGGATCAGCGCGGGAATCTGCGCGCCATGGATACCGAAGGCGATGCGGCTCATGACCGGGAACGGTACGCCGGTCTTCTGGCCCATGTAGCCGGAGAGGTTCATGAAGAAGTAGACAAGCGCGGCACCGATCGCCAGGGAGACGAGAATCTGCCAGCCGCCAAGGCCCAGGGCGAACAGCCCCATGGCGAAAGAGTAGTTGGCGATGTTGTGCACATCGTTGGTCCACAGGGCGAAGATGCTGTAGCCACCCCAGCGCCGACCCTCGATGCGGGTTGGCGCAAGATCACGGTTGTGCAGGCGTGGACTCAGCTCGTACGGTCCGGCGGGGTTTTCCAGCGTGGTGGCGGTGGGGCTGGTGCTGGCAACGGAAAGTTCAGGGGCAAGGTCGAGACTGCTACTCATTCCGGCGGCTCCTGATGCGCTAGGACTGCGATGAGGCGGGCTTGCGCACGGGCTCGCCTTCTCGTCTGTGCAGCATTGGCATCACTGGGTTCTGGGCGCTAGCGGCCTGCGGGGCAGGCGCTGCGTGTTCTTGTGTATTTATGTTTTGTTTAAGTTGTATACAAAACACAAGTTCACTCAAGCCAGTTCCATGCCAGAGAGGGCACAGTTTCTGAGTTGCTATTACTTTGACTTTCTCCTTTTGTTTGGTAACTTTATGAAAATAAAGAACTATAAATTGACCATTTGATCAGTATTTATTTTGCATTCACTTATTAGTTGATTTTAGAGTCAATTTTTATCGGCTTTCCGGTGTAACGTGTTGGGGCATGTCCGTAACCGGTGCACACAAAAATGGCACTCTAGGTGACATTCTTGTGTACAAATCTTGGGTCATGCCATCGGTGGCAGGCGCCGCTTGACCGGTGTCTTCTTGATGATCGCGGTGTTGGTCTCGGCCACGGTGTTGAGCCGGTCAAGCAGGGTGTCCAGCTGTTCCATCGAGCGCACATGCAGGCGGGCGATGAAGCAGTCCTCGCCGGTAACCTTGTCGCATTCGGTGAACTCGGGAATAGCGACGATCTGCCGCTCGACTTCCTGCAATTGCCCCGGCAGCGGCCGGATTCGCACGATGGCCTGTAACTGGTAACCGAAACAGCGTGGGTCGATTTCTACGGTGTAGCCGCGCAGCACGCCGCGTTCTTCCAGGCGGCGCAGCCGCTCGCTGACGCTGGGGGCGGAGAGCCCGCTGATCTGCGCCAGGGCCTTGAGCGAGCGGCGCGAATCCTCCATCAGGGCATTGATCAGCAGTTGGTCGATATCGTCGGTCATGCTTGCCTCGTCAGGTAAAAATGGAAATCTGCCTTGATAGTAAAGGCGATTGGTGATTCTGGCCTTGTTTATCCGCTGGAGTGCCCATGTCCGCGCCAGCATACTGTTGCCATCTTCGACAGGAGGCATGAGATGGACAGTTCGATTCGTCGCGGCTCGCTGGAAATGGTTGCCGCCATGCTGATTTCCGGAACCATTGGCTGGTTCGTGCTGGTGTCCGGGCAGCCGGTGCTGGACGTGGTGTTCTGGCGTTGTGTGCTGGGCGCTGGCACCTTGCTGCTGATTTGTGCGGTCATGGGCTTTCTCAAGCCCGGTATCCTAAGCCGCACCACCTTCCTGTTGGCGGTGCTCAGCGGGGTCGCCATCGTCGGCAACTGGTTGTTGCTGTTCGCCTCTTATTCGCGCGCTTCGATCGCCATCGGCACGGCCGTCTACAATGTCCAGCCTTTCCTGCTGGTGGGCCTGGCGGCGGTGTTTCTTGGCGAGCGGATTACCGCAGCCAAGCTGACCTGGCTGACACTGGCCTTCCTCGGCATGCTGGCGATCGTCAGCGCTCACGGGCAAGGGCAGGGCGGCGATGAGTACCTGCTGGGTATCGGCCTGGCATTGGGGGCGGCGCTGCTCTATGCCGTGGCGGCATTGATCATCAAGCGCTTGAGCGGAACCCCGCCGCACCTGATTGCCTTGATCCAGGTAAGCACCGGCGCACTGCTGCTGGCCCCTTGGGTCGGGTTCGGCGGGCTACCGGCAGCGCCTGCCGCGCTGGGTAGCCTGGTGACACTGGGGGTGGTGCATACCGGGTTGATGTACGTGCTGTTGTACAGCGCCATCCAACGCCTGCCCACGGCGCTGACCGGCGCGCTGTCGTTCATCTATCCGATCGCCGCGATCCTGGTAGATTGGGTGGCGTTCGGCCATCGCTTGGCACCGCTGCAGTGGCTGGGCGTGGCGCTGATCCTGCTGGCGGCGGCAGGGATGCAGCAGGGATGGTGGTTCAGGTCGCGCAGGGCGGCCTCGGCCTCACAAAGCAGGTAGAATGGCGGTTTTTCGCTATGCGGCCCGCCATGACCTCCCCGATTCACACTCTGGAGCAGCACCTGCTCACCGCCCTCGACCCCGCGCCTGTCGAAACCCGTCGTCTGTTCCATGGCCGTGGCCGTTGCTGGCCGGGCCTGGAGCAGATCACCGTCGACTGGCTCGACGGGGTGCTGTTGGTCGCGCTGTTCCGCGAGCCGCCCGATGGCCAGTTGGCCGAACTCGAGGCGATGCTGCGTGCCCTCGCCGAGCGCCCGCAATGGAGCGGACAGGCGATCCTGCTGCAGCACCGCTACCTGCCCGACAGCCCCGGTCAGTGGCTGCTCGGCGAGCCCTGCCAGCAGCGCGAGGTGATCGAGGACGGCTTGAAGTACCTGCTGGACCTGGGCGTTCGGCAGAACAACGGATTGTTCCTGGACATGCGCTACGGTCGCCGCTGGGTGCGGGAGCAGGCTGCGGGCAAGCGGGTGCTGAATCTCTTCGCCTACACCTGCGGGTTCTCTGTGGCGGCCATTGCCGGTGGCGCACAGCAGGTGGTGAACCTGGACATGGCCAAGTCGGCGCTGTCGCGTGGGCGCGAGAACCACCGCCTCAATGGCCATGATGCGTCATGCGTCGCTTATCTCGGGCATGAGCTGTTCAAGTCGTGGGGCAAGGTGCGCAAGTACGGCCCGTACGACCTGATCATCATCGACCCGCCGACCTTCCAGCGCGGCAGCTTCGTGCTCACCCAGGACTACGCCAAGATCCTGCGTCGTTTACCTGAACTGCTGAGTGAGGGCGGGACAGTGCTGGCCTGCGTGAACGATCCGGCGATCGGCCCGGAATTTCTCATCGACGGCATGGCGCAGCAGGCGCCGCAGTTGGCCTTTGTCGAGCGCCTCGAGAATCCACCGGAGTTTCCCGATGCCGACCCACAAGGCGGGTTGAAGGCGCTGGTCTTCCAACGGCTGGGCTGAACCCGAGGACTCGGGTTCGGCCCGGTCGCTGATCAGTATTCGGACAGCGAAAACTCGGTCAGGCAGAAGGTCGGCACCCCGGCGGCTTGCAGGCGGCGCGAGCCTTCGAGCTCGGGCAGGTCGATGATCGCTGCAGCCTCGAATACCCTGGCACCGGTACGGCGCACCAGGTTGGCGGCCGCCAGCAGGGTGCCGCCGGTGGCGATCAGGTCATCGAAGATCAGTACCGAATCGCCGTCGCACAGGCTGTCGGCATGCACTTCCAGGAAGGCTTCGCCGTATTCGGTCTGGTAGGGCTCCGACAGTACGTCGGCCGGCAGTTTGCCCTGCTTGCGGAACAGGATCAGGGGCTTGTTCAGTTGGTGGGCGATGATCGAGCCGATCAGAAAACCCCGTGCATCCATGGCACCGATGTGGCTGAACTCGGCCTCGACATAGCGCTCGATGAACTGGTCGGCGACATAGCGCAGCCCGCGTGGCGACTGGAACAGCGGAGTGATGTCACGAAAGATCACGCCCGGCTTGGGGAAGTCCACTACCGGACGGATCAGGGCTTTGAGGTCGAAGGTGTCGCTGTGCATGGGGCGGGTATCCTGGAAAAACGTGGCGTCAGTATACCCTGCCGTGGCAGCGATCAGACCTCCATCGCACCACCGGCCAGCGCGCACAGTTGGATCGGGTCGAGGATGTGCACTTCCTTGCCTTCGGCCTTGAGCAGGCCGTTCTGCTGGAAGCGGGTGAACACGCGCGACACGGTTTCCACCGCCAGGCCCAGGTAGTTACCGATCTCGTTGCGCGACATGCTCAGGCGGAACTGGTTGGCCGAATAACCGCGGGCGCGGAAGCGTGCCGAGAGGTTGACCAGGAAGGTGGCGATCCGCTCGTCGGCGGTCTTTTTCGACAGCAGCAGCATCATCTGCTGGTCGTCGCGGATCTCGCGACTCATCACCCGCATCAGTTGGCGGCGCAGTTGCGGCAGTTGCACCGAGAGCTCATCGAGGCGTTCGAAGGGGATTTCGCAGACCGAGGTGGTTTCCTGGGCCTGGGCCGAGACCGGATAGGCTTCGGTGTCCATGCCCGATAGCCCGACCAGTTCGCTGGGCAGGTGGAAGCCGGTGATCTGCTCTTCGCCGGCATCGCTGAGGCTGAAGGTCTTGAGGGCGCCGGAGCGGACAGCGTAGACCGAGCCGAAATTGTCACCCTGGCGGAACAGGAACTCGCCCTTCTTCAGAGGGCGGCCGCGCTTGACGATTTCATCCAGTGCGTCCATGTCCTCGAGATTGAGCGACAGGGGCAGGCACAGAGGGGCCAGGCTGCAATCCTTGCAATGGGCCTGGCTGTGAGGGCGCAGTTTGACTGGCTCGGACATTTCTTTCGATCCTTGTGATAAAGCACACATAAGCTGTAAGGGTAACCCACAGCTGGACTGGAGGCCAGCCTGCACTTTTTTGGTGCGGCTTGGCGGCGCCCTGCGCGGATGAGTTCGGGCGCCTTCTACCAATCCATGGTGTGCCTGACAAGGCGGACTGTCCATGCGGTGTAACGTCTCGGAAAAACGACTAGATGACCCGGGAAAAACGTTGGCGATTGTGCAGGTCCAGGTAGGCATCGAACACCATGCAGACCGAGCGCACCAGCAGCCGACCTGCCGGCAGCACCTTGATACCGTGGCTGTCGAGGGTGATCAGGCCGTCGCGCTGCATGGCCTGCAGTTGTGGCCAGAGCCCTTTGAAGTAACCACGAAAGTCCAGGGTGAAAGCCTGCTCGATCTGCTCGAAGTCCAGTTCGAAATGACAGATCAGTTGCTGGATCACGGCCCTGCGCACACGGTCATCCTGATTGCACAGCAGGCCACGCTGGGTCGCCAGTTGGGCGCTGGAGAGGGTGTCCTGATAGGTGTTCAGGTCGCTGCTGTTCTGGCAGTAGAGATCGCCGATCTGACTGATAGCCGAAACCCCCAGCCCCACGAGGTCGCAATGACCGTGGGTGGTGTAGCCCTGGAAGTTGCGTTGCAGGGTACCTTCCTCCTGGGCGATGGCCAGTTCATCGTCGGGCAGGGCGAAGTGGTCCATGCCGATATAGCGATAGCCGGCGGCAGTGAGTTGCTCGATGGTGTTGTGCAGCATTTCCAGCTTGGCGGCCGGGGCTGGCAACTCGGCGGCGTCGATGCGTCGCTGGGGCATGAAGCGTTCGGGCAGGTGCGCATAGTTGAACACCGACAGGCGGTCTGGCTGCAGGCGAATCACCTCCTCGACGGTGCGGGCGAAACCTTCCGGGCTCTGGCGTGGCAGGCCGTAGATCAGGTCGAGGTTCACCGAGCGGAATTGCAGGGTGCGTGCGGCTTCCACCAGAGCGCGGGTCTGCTCCAGGCTCTGCAGGCGGTTGATCGCTCGCTGCACGGCCGGGTCCAGGTCCTGCACGCCGAGGCTGACACGGTTGAAGCCCAGCTCGCGCAACAGGCCCATGGTCGACCAGTCGGCTTCGCGCGGGTCGAGCTCGATGCCGTAGTCACCCGAATCATCATCCAGCAGGTTGAAATGCTGGCGCAGGCAGGTCATCAGCTGGCGCAGTTCCACATGGCTGAGAAAGGTGGGAGTGCCACCGCCGAAATGCAGTTGTTCGACCCGTTGCTTGGGGTCGAGGTGACAGGCGATCAGCTGGATCTCCTGCTCCAGGCGCTGCAGGTAGGGCGCGGCGCGGGCGCGGTCTTTGGTGATGACTTTGTTGCAGGCGCAGTAGTAGCAGATGTTGGCGCAGAACGGCACGTGCACGTACAACGACAGCGGGCGCACCGCACGGCGGCTTTCGCGCAGGGCATGCAGCAAGTCGAACGAACCCACTTCGCCATGCAATTGCACGGCGGTCGGGTAGGAGGTGTAGCGTGGTCCGGCCAGATCGTAGCGACGGATCAGGTCGGCGTCCCAACGTAGGTCGTCGAGCATGTGGGCAGTCCCCGGATAGAGCAGCAGTGCCCGGAGTCTAGATATGTCTGTAGGAAGGGGTCTTGACTTGTATCAAGCCGAGTCGGCAGTTACCTGGCGCAACACTCTCAGGCGATCAATGCCCCATCAGCCAGTGCTGGTGCGGCCCAGGTAGCGTCCACAGGCCGAACAGCATCACCAACACTCCGCCCGCCATGCGCACGCTGCGCCGTCGTAGCAGCGCGTTGGCCCGTTCTGCGGCAAGGCCCGTGGCCAGCAACACTGGCCAGGTGCCGACACCGAATGCCAGCATCAGCGCCGCGCTGTGCGCGGCGTTGCCCTGGCTCGCCGCCCACAGCAAGGTACTGTAGACCAGCCCGCAGGGCAGCCAGCCCCACAGTGCGCCGAGCAGCATGGCCCGCGGCAGGCTCGAGACCGGCAGCAGGCGCGACGCCAGCGGCTGGATGTGTCGCCACAAGCCTCGGCCCAGGGCCTCGATACGGGTCAGCCCGCTCCACCAGCCGGCCAGGTACAAGCCCATGGCGATCAGCAGCAAGGCTGCCACCACTCGCAGCAGTTGGGCGGCAGGGCTGCTGGCCAGGGCCCAGCCGGCCAGGCCCAGCAGCAGCCCGGCGGCCGCGTAGCTGAGCACGCGGCCGAGGTTGTAGGCGACCAACAGGCGCAGGCGGCGGGCGCGCTGTTCGGGCGGGATGGCCAGGGTCAGGGCGCCCATCAGGCCGCCGCACATGCCCAGGCAGTGGCCGCCGCCCAGCAGGCCAAGCACCAGGGCGGAACCGAGCAGCGGGAGCAGGTCAGACACGCGGGGTGGGATCCTTGTCGTCGGGCTGTTCGGGCTTGGCTTCTTCGGGTTTCACGGCGGCCTGGTGGCGCGGGTCCTGATCGTCGAACAGGATGCTGTGGGCAGGGCCCTCGAGGTCATCGTACTGGCCGCTGTCCACGGCCCAGAAGAAGATGTACACCGCCACGCCGACGAGCAGCAGGGCGGCGGGGATCATCACATAGAGGGCGGGCATCGGCGATTCCTGCTCAGGCCATGACGGGACGAGGGGCAGCATTGGCAGCCTGCACGGTTGGCATGCGCGTCAAGCGCAGGGCATTGAGCACCACGATCAGCGAGCTTACCGACATGCCGACCGCCGCCCACACCGGCGTGATCCAGCCCAGCGCGGCAAAGGGCAGCATGAGGCCATTGTACAGCGTTGCCCAGAGCAGGTTCTCGAGGATGTTACGGCGCGTGCGGCGCGCCAGGTCGAAAGCCTGTGCCAGTGCCTGCAGGCGGTTGGACAGCAGCACGGCGTCGGCGCTGGTCTTGGCCAGATCGGTGGCCGAGCCCATGGCGATGCTGATGTCGGCGGCGGCCAGCACCGGCACGTCGTTGACTCCGTCACCGAGCATCAGCACTTTGCGTCCTTCACTCTGCAGGGCCTTGACCCTGGCCAGCTTGTCGTCCGGACGCAGGCCGCCGATGGCCTGGTCGATGCCCAGTTGTGCGGCGACTTCCCCGACCATCGGCGAGCTGTCGCCCGACAGCAGCAAGGTCTGCCACCCGCGCGCCCTGCACGCGGCCAGCAACTCGCTGGCGTCGTCACGCAGGCGATCGTCAAGGCCGAACCAGGCCAGGGGGCCCATGCGGTCACCCAGGAGCAGCCACTGCCCGCGTGGCTCGGGTACCGCCGGCACTTCGGCGCCGCTCAGGGCGCAGACGAAGGCGGCCTGCCCGATGCGCAGCCGCTGCTGGTCGACCTGGCCCTCAAGGCCCAGCCCAGGTACGGCCTGGACATCGTCGGCAGGTTCGGCACTGTGGCCGAAGGCACGGGCGATGGGATGTTCCGAGCGGTTCTCCAGGGCGGCTGCCAGGGCCAGGCAGCGGTCAGGCGCAAGGCTGCCCAGCGGGCGGATGCTGCGCAGGGCCAGGCGTCCTTCGGTCAGGGTGCCGGTCTTGTCGAACACCACGGTGTCGATCTGGTTCAGCCCTTCGAGCACGTGGCCGCGGGTCACCAGCAGGCCAAGTTTGTGCAGGGTCCCGGTGGCCGTGGTCAGCGCGGTCGGGGTGGCGAGCGAGAGCGCGCAGGGGCAAGTCGCGACCAGCATCGCCAGGACGATCCAGAACGCGCGCTCGGCATCCAGATGCCACCACCACAGGCCGATGGCCAGCGCGGCAGCCAGGCTGAACAACAGGAACCACTGCGAGGCGCGGTCGGCGATCTGCGCCAGGCGTGGCTTTTCCGACTGTGCGCGTTCGAGCAGGCGCACGATGGCCGACAGGCGCGAATCCTGGCCGAGGGCGTCGACCTCTACGGTCAAGGCGCTCTCGACGTTAAGCGTGCCACCGGTGACCCGGTCGCCAGCCCGTCGGGCCTGGGGCAGGTATTCACCGGTGAGCAGCGATTCGTCGATGCTCGAACGGCCTTCGAGGATGCGACCGTCAGCGGGAATCACCGCGCCCGGCAGGACCTGCACATGATCGCCGCGGACCAGCTCGGCCAGCAGGATGCGTTCGGCACGCCCCTGCTCGTCGAGGCGCAGGCACGAGGCCGGCAGCAGGTTGACCAGTTGCGCGGTAGCCGCTGCCGTGCGTTCGCGGGCGCGCCGCTCCAGGTAGCGGCCGGTGAGCAAGAACAGGGCGAACATGCCCACGGTATCGAAGTACAGCTCGCCGCTGCCGGTGATCGCGGTCCAGATCCCGGCGCCATAAGCCAGGGCAATGGCCAGCGATACCGAGACATCCATTGTCAGATGGCGGGTGCGCAGGTCACGAGCAGCCCCTTTGAAGAACGGTGCGCAGCTGTAGAACACGATCGGCGTGGTCAGGAACAGCGCAACCCAGCGCAGGATGGTGTGCAGTTCGGGCGACAGGTCGATGTTGAATTCCGGCCAGGTCGCCATGGTCGCCATCATCGCCTGGAACCACAGCAGGCCCGCTACGCCGAGCCGTCGCAGCGCCGTGCGGTTTTCCCGGGCCAGTTGCTCGGCGGCCTGGTCGGGCTGGTAGGGGTGGGCGGCGTAGCCGATGCCGCGCAGTTCGGCGATCAGCCGCGAGAGCGGCAGTTGCCCGTCGTTCCAGCTGACGTGCAGGCGGTGGTTGGACAGGTTCAGGCGCGCCTCGCCAACGCCTTCGAGATTGCGCAGATGCTTCTCGATCAGCCAGCCGCAGGCCGCGCAACTGATGCCTTCGATCATCAAGGTGGTTTCGGCCAGGGCGCCCTGGTGCTGCACGAAGTTCTGCTGGACGTCGGCACGGTCGTACAGCGCCAGTTCGTCCTGCAACTGCCGCGGCAGTGCCTCGGGGTTGGCACTGGTCTCGCTGCGGTGCTGGTAATAGTGCTCGAGCCCGCCTGCGACGATGGCTTCGGCGACTGCCTGGCAGCCGGGGCAGCAGAACTGCCGGGGCTGGCCAAGTACCACGGCGCTGAAGCGGTTGCCGGCGGGGACGGGCAGGGCGCAGTGGTAGCAGGGGGTGGGTTGGGTCATCGGGGTCATGCCTGGCCGTGGGCAACAGCGCAAAACCTGTGGGAGCGGGCTTGCCCCGCGATGGCGATCACTTGGACAACATTATTGCCTGGGCTGACGCTATCGCGGGGCAAGCCCGCTCCCACGGGGTCGGTGCTGTTGCAGCGGTTCATTCTTGATGCTCGGCGCCTTGCAGGGCTTCATCGCCCAACTGCAAGGTCACGCCATGCTCGACCTTCTCTTCCTCGAACAGGCGCCATACCTGGCCGTTCTCGGTACCCAGCAGCTCGACGAAGCGCCGGCCCTCGACCTTGTCGTCGAGCTGGCCGACATAGCGCCCGGTTTCGCTACGGGCAAGCTGGACCTTGCGGTCCTTGTCCGGCTGGGTAGGCGAAATCAGGTTCAGCTCCAGGGTCTGCGGATCGCTGTTGCCGGTCAGGCGCAGTTCCACCTCGCCGGTCAGGTCGTCCAGATGCACGCTGGCCTTGAGACCAAGCGTCTGGGCCAGCAGCTCGCGGTCCAGCGAGCGGTTGATGCCTTTGCCAGCCTCGTAGTAGTTGTCGTTGACCAGGTTGTCCGGGTTGCGCACGGCGATGCTGACCATGGTCAGGCTCAGGCACACCGAGGTGGTGAGGATGCCGATGATGATCCAGGGCCAGAGGTGCTTGTACCAAGGGCTGTTGGCGGTGGCGGCAGTCATTGTCGAACGTCTCTCTCAGCGGATCTGTGGGCCGATGAAGCGGCTCTTGGCTTCAACCTGGGTGCCGGTGTCGTCGGCATCCTTGAGGATGAAGGTGATGTCGTTGGTGCTCGAGGGCAGTTTCTCGGGGGCGACCGACAGCTGCACCGGCAGGCTGACGATGTCGCCTGCGGCCACGCGGATCTCGCGTTGCCCGGACAGCTGCAGGCCAGGCAGGCCGGCGGCATCGAGCACGTAGACGTGGTCGCGCTGGTCCTTGTTCATCACCTTGAGGCTGTAGACGTTCTCGATCCAGCCTTGGGCGTTCTCGCGGTATAGCACGCGGTCCTTGCTGACGTCGAAGCCGACCAGCGAGCGGGTGGCGAAGGCGGTGGCCAGTGCACCGATCATCACCAGCAGCACCAGGGCGTAGCCAATCAGGCGCGGGCGCAGCATGTGGGTCTTCTGCCCGGAAAGATTGTGCTCGGTGGTGTAGCTGATCAGCCCGCGCGGATAGTCCATCTTGTCCATGATGCCGTCGCAGGCGTCGATGCATGCGGCGCAGCCGATGCATTCGATCTGCAGGCCGTCGCGGATGTCGATGCCGGTGGGGCAGACCTGCACGCACATCGTGCAGTCGATGCAGTCGCCCAGGCCCTGGGCTTTATAGTCGACGCCTTTCTTGCGCGGGCCACGGGCTTCGCCGCGGCGCGGGTCGTAGGAGACGATCAGCGTGTCCTTGTCGAACATCACGCTCTGGAAGCGCGCGTAGGGGCACATGTACACGCACACCTGTTCGCGCAGCCAGCCGGCGTTGCCATAGGTGGCGAGGGTGAAGAAGCCGACCCAGAAATAGGCCCAGCCATCGGCCTGGCCGGTGAAGAATTCGATGGCCAGTTCGCGGATTGGCGAGAAGTAACCCACGAAGGTCAGGCCGGTGACGAAGCCGATCAGCAGCCACAGGCTGTGCTTGGCCAGCTTGCGCAGGAACTTGTTGCCGCTCATGGGCGCCTTGTCGAGCTTCATGCGCTGGTTGCGGTCGCCCTCGGTGACTTTTTCGCACCACATGAAGATCCAGGTCCACACGCTCTGCGGGCAGGTGTAGCCACACCAGACACGGCCTGCGTACACGGTGATGAAGAACAGGCCGAAGGCGGCGACGATGAGGATGCCCGACAGCAGGATGAAGTCCTGCGGCCAGATGGTGGCGCCGAAGATGTAGAACTTGCGTTCGGGCAGGTTCCACCAGACGGCCTGGTGCCCGCCCCAGTTCAACCATACGGTGCCGAAGTAGAGCAGGAACAGCAATGCGCCGCCGACCATGCGCAACCTGCGGAACACGCCGGTGAAGGCGCGGGTGTAGATTTTCTCTCGAGAGGCGTAGAGGTCGACGGAATCCTTTCCTTTGTTGGCAGGCGGGGTGACGTCATGTACCGGAATCTGCTTGCTCATCATCAAGTCCCACGGCAGTGGAGAAATGCCAGGGCCAGTGCATGCCGGCCGTGGTCGCGCGCCTGTGTTGGCGCTCTGCGGCCCATGATACGCCTGTGATGGCAGGGTAGGGCTTGGCTGCGACGTTTAGTCGCGTTGGGTGGTCGTTTGAATCGTGTTATGGCGAGTGTCAATTGATCCAGGTCAGCCAGTGGTGCATTTGCCGGCCTCATCGCGGGACAAGCCCGCTCCTACAAGTACTGCACCAGCCTTGTGGGAGCGGGCTTGCCCCGCGATGAGGCCAGCCCAGGCTTACTCAGCCGGTTGAGCCGGCTCCGCCTGCTGCGACAGGCTGTACACATAAGCCGCCAGCAGGTGCACCTTGTCGTTGCCCTGGATTTCGGCCTGGGCGGGCATCTGCCCCTGGCGACCGTAACGAATGGTCTGCTGCAGCTGGGCGAAGCTCGAGCCGTAGATGAACGCCTGCGGGTGAGTCAGGTTGGGTGCGCCCATGGCGGGGGTGCCCTTGCCTTCAGGACCGTGGCAGGCCACGCAGTTGGCAGCGAAGAGTTTCTGCCCGTTGGCCGCGTCGGCCTTGATGCCCTCGGGCAGGCTGCGCCCGTCCAGGTTGGTCAGCACGAAGGCGGCGACGTCCGCCACGCCCTGCTCGCCGATCACCTCGGCCCAGGCCGGCATCACACCATGACGGCCATTCATGATGGTGGTCTTGATGGTTTCCGGTTCGCCGCCCCAGCGCCAGTCGCTGTCGGTCAGGTTGGGGAAGCCGTACGCTCCCTTGGCGTCCGAACCATGGCACACCGAGCAGTTGGAGGCGAACAGGCGTGCGCCCATCTTGAGGGCCTGCGGATCCTTGGCGACGTCTTCCAGCGGCATGGCCGCGAACTTGGCGAAGATCGGCCCGAAGCGGGCATCGGCCTTGGCCATTTCCTTTTCCCATTCGTGCACGCCGGTCCAGCCCGACTGGCCATTGCTGAATTCGGTCTGCTTGTCGTTATCCAGGTACGTATAGCCTGGCAGGATGCCTTTCCAGTTGCCCAGGCCCGGATACAGCGCCAGGTAGCCGAGGGCGAAGACGATGGTGCCGACGAACAGCCAGAACCACCATTTGGGCAGCGGGTTGTCGTACTCCTCGATACCGTCGAACGCATGGCCGACGGTTTCATCGGTGATCTCTTCGCGCTGGCCCTTGCGGGTCGACAGCAGCAGCCAGGTCAAGGCGAAGATGGTGCCCAGGGTCAGGACGGTGACGTACAGACTCCAGAAGGTTGTCATTGTTGTTTGCTCCCAGAAGCATTCTTTTGCGCGTGCTCGACATGCCGGCTGGCCTCGGGATCATCCGCGAAGGGCAGTTGCGTGGCCTCGTCGAAATCCTTCTTGCGCCGCGGGCTGAACACCCACAGCGCCAGGCCCACGAAGGCCACCAGCACGACGACGGTGCCCAGGCCGCGAATCATCCCGATATCCATCAGCGTCACCGTTTGCTCTTGATGAGGGTGCCAAGGCCTTGCAGGTACGCCACCAGGGCGTCCATCTCGGTCTTGCCCTTGACCGCATCGCGGGCACCGGCGATATCTTCGTCGGTGTAGGGCGTGCCGAGGGTGCGCAGCACTTCGAGCTTCTTGGCCGTATCCTTGCCATCGAGGTGGTTTTCCACCAGCCATGGGTAAGCGGGCATCTTCGATTCCGGCACCACGTTGCGCGGGTTGTACAGGTGTGCGCGGTGCCAGTCGTCGGAGTAGCGTCCGCCGACGCGGGCCAGGTCCGGGCCGGTGCGCTTGGAGCCCCAGAGGAAGGGGTGGTCCCACACGCTTTCACCGGCCACCGAGTAGTGGCCATAGCGTTCGGTCTCGGCACGGAACGGACGGATCATCTGCGAATGGCAGCCTACGCAGCCTTCGCGGATGTAGATGTCGCGACCTTCGACTTCCAGCGCGGTGCGCGGCTTCATGCCCTCGACCGGCTTGTTGGTGACGTCCTGGAAGAACAGCGGGACGATTTGCGTCAGGCCGCCGATGCTCACGGCGATGACCATGAAGAAGGCCAGCAGGCCTATGTTCTTCTCGACTGCTTCATGCTTCATCAGTGCGCTCCCACGACGACGATCTTGGCGGCTTCATCGGCCTGCGCCGGATTGGCAGCGCGTACCGTGCGCAGCACGTTGTAGGCCATCAGCAGCATGCCCGAGGCGAAGAAGGCGCCGCCCAGTGCGCGGACGATATAGCCCGGATGGCTGGCCTGCAGCGCTTCGACGAAGGAGTAGGTGAGGGTGCCGTCATCGTTGATCGCACGCCACATCAGGCCCTGGGTGATGCCGTTGACCCACATCGAGGCGATGTACAGCACGGTGCCGATGGTCGCCAGCCAGAAGTGCGCATTGATCAGGCCGACGCTGTGCATCTGCTCGCGGCCGTACAGCTTCGGAATCATGTGGTAAACCGCGCCGATGGAGATCATCGCCACCCAGCCCAGGGCGCCGGCGTGGACGTGGCCGATGGTCCAGTCGGTGTAGTGCGACAGCGAGTTGACCGTCTTGATCGCCATCATCGGCCCTTCGAAGGTCGACATGCCGTAGAACGCCAGCGACACCACCAGGAAGCGCAGGATCGGGTCGGTGCGCAGTTTGTGCCAGGCACCGGAGAGGGTCATCATGCCGTTGATCATGCCGCCCCAGCTCGGGGCCAGGAGAATGATCGACATCACCATGCCCAGCGACTGCGCCCAGTCGGGCAGGGCGGTGTAGTGCAGGTGGTGGGGGCCGGCCCAGATGTACAGGGTGATCAGCGCCCAGAAGTGCACGATCGACAGGCGGTAGGAGTAGATCGGACGCTCGGCCTGCTTGGGCACGAAGTAGTACATCATCCCCAGGAAGCCGGTAGTGAGGAAGAAGCCCACGGCGTTGTGGCCATACCACCACTGGATCATCGCGTCAGTGGCACCGGCGTAGGCCGAATACGACTTGAACAGGCTGACCGGCAGCGAGATGTGGTTGACGATGTGCAGCATCGCGGTGACCACGATGAAGGCGCCGTAGAACCAGTTGCCCACGTAGATGTGCTTGGTCTTGCGCTTGACGATGGTGCCGAAGAACACCACTGCGTAGGTGACCCAGACGATGGCCAGCAGGATTGCGATGGGCCATTCGAGCTCGGCGTATTCCTTGGTGGTGGTGTAGCCCATCGGCAGGGTGATCAGCGCGCCGAGGATCACCGCCTGCCAGCCCCAGAAGGTGAAGGCGGCCATGCCGTCGGAGATCAGCCGGGTCTGGCAGGTGCGCTGCACCACGTAGTAGCTGGTGCCGAACAGGGCACAGCCGCCGAAGGCGAAGATCACCAGGTTGGTGTGCAGCGGGCGCAGGCGTCCGAAGCTGGTCCAGGGCAGGTCGAAGTTGAGCTGCGGCCACACCAGCTGCGATGCGATGAAGACGCCGAGGCCCATGCCAAGGATCCCCCAGACCACCGTCATGATGGCGAACTGGCGGACGACCTTATAGTTATAAGCAGTCGGACTGATTGCTGTGCTCATGCTAAGGTTCCACGGTTTAGGTGTTCTTGTTGGTGGAAAAATCGGCGCCAGTCTCGATAGCCGCAATGGCTATGGCAACGCAAGGTACCCTGCGCCGACCCGTGTCCATACCCTTCCCACCACCGTCCCGTGGCGTTTCGGGTCGAACGATTGTACACAAATAAATATCTGTAATGTGTACCGTTTTTCACCTTTTTCTGATCGATCGGTCAAGCTTTTTTTTCGATGTCTTTTTCGCGCGCGGCGTCAGGCAATGCGCCGCGTCGAGGCCATCGCTGCAACGCGAGGCCACTGTGGCAACAAGCTTAGTTCCGTTCGGAGGGGGTGCAAGGGAGGGGGAGCGGCGCGCCCCTGTGGGAGGGCGAGTCGCCGCTCCCACAGGAGGATTTTGCGGGGTATTACTGGGCTGTCAGCGTTTCAGCGTTTTCATCATGGGACAGGCTGTACACGTAAGCCGCCAGCAGGTGCACCTTGTCGTTGCCCTGGATCTCGGCCTGAGCCGGCATCTGGCCCTGGCGACCATAGCGGATGGTCTGCTGCAACTGGGCGAAGCTCGAACCGTAGATGAACGCCTGCGGGTGAGTCAGGTCGGGTGCGCCCATGGCGGGGGTGCCCTTGCCTTCCGGCCCATGGCAGGCCACGCAGTTGCTGGCGAAGATCTCCTTGCCCTTGGCCACGTCGGCCTTGGCCCCTTCAGGCAGGCTGCGGCCATCGAGGTTGGTGAGCACGAAACCTGCGACATCCGCCACGCCCTGTTCGCCGATGACCTCGGCCCAGCCTGGCATCACGCCATGGCGGCCGTTCATGATCGAGGCCTTGATGGTCTCGGGTTCACCGCCCCAGCGCCAGTCCTTGTCAGTCAGGTTGGGGAAGCCGTAGGCCCCTTTGGCGTCCGAGCCATGGCACACCGAGCAGTTGGAGGCGAACAGGCGTGCGCCCATCTTCAATGCCTGCGGATCCTTGGCCACTTCCTCCACCGGCATGGCGGCGAACTTGGCGAAGATCGGCCCGAAGCGGGCGTCGGCCTTGTCCATTTCTTTCTGCCATTCGTTGACCTGGGTCCAGCCATTCTCGTAGCCGGGCAGGATGCCTTTCCAGTTGCCCAGGCCCGGGTAGAGGATCAGGTAGCCGACCGAGAACACCAGGGTGCCGACGAACAGCCAGAACCACCATTTGGGCAGCGGGTTGTCGTACTCCTCGATGCCGTCGAAGCTATGGCCCATGGTCTGGTCGGTGGTGTTGTTGCTCTGGCCCTTGCGGGTGCCGAGCAGCAACCAGGTCAGGCCGATCAGGCTGCCGATGGTCAGTACGCTGATGTACGTACTCCAGAAGGTGGTCATTGCCCGTTACTCCTCATGGCAGGTTCCTGCCCGGCAGGGGGCAGGCGGTCGTCGTCGAAGGGCAGCAGGCGCGCTTCGGCGAAATCACGGTCGCGGCGGCGGTTGAACACCCAGAGCGACAGGCCGATGAAGGCGATCATCACCACCAGGGTGCCGAGGCCGCGGATCATGCCGATGTCGAATTCCATCGTGCTTACCTCTTGTTCTTGATCGAGGTGCCCAGCACCTGCAGGTAGGCGACCAGCGCATCCATCTCGGTCTTGCCCTTGACCGCGTCGCGGGCACCGGCGATGTCTTCGTCGGTGTAGGGCACGCCGAGGGTGCGCAATACGCGCAGCTTGGTGTCGGTGTGGCTGTTGTCGACCGGCTGTGCGACCAGCCACGGGTAGGCGGGCATCTTCGATTCCGGCACCACGTTGCGCGGGTTGTACAGGTGCGCGCGGTGCCAGTCGTCGGAGTAGCGTGCGCCGACGCGGGCCAGGTCCGGGCCGGTGCGCTTGGAACCCCAGAGGAAGGGGTGGTCCCACACGCTTTCACCGGCCACCGAGTAGTGGCCATAGCGTTCGGTCTCGGCGCGGAATGGGCGGATCATCTGCGAGTGGCAGCCCACGCAGCCTTCGCGGATGTAGATGTCGCGGCCTTCCAGTTGCAGCGCGGTGTAGGGCTTCATGCCCTCGACCGGCTTGTTGGTGACGTCCTGGAAGAACAGCGGGACGATCTGCGTCAAGCCGCCGATGCTGACGGCGAACACCATCAGCAAGGCCAGCAGGCCGACGTTTTTCTCGATGACTTCATGTTTCATCAGGCGTGTCTCCTCAAGCCAGCTGGGCGTTCGCAGGGGCGGCGTCAAGCGCTGGCGAACGCACGGTGCGCCAGGTGTTCCAGGCCATCAGGAACATGCCGCTGAGGAAGATCGCCCCGCCGACGAAGCGCACGATGAAGCCGGGGTGGCTGGCCACCAGGGTTTCGACGAACGAGTAGGTGAGCGTGCCGTCGCTGTTGACCGCACGCCACATCAGGCCCTGGGCGATGCCGTTGACCCACATCGAGGCGATGTAGAGCACGGTGCCGATGGTTGCCAGCCAGAAGTGCGCGTTGATCAGGCCGATGCTGTGCATCTGCTGCTTGCCGAACACCTTCGGAATGGTGTGGTACAGCGCGCCGATGGAGATCATCGCCACCCAGCCCAGGGCGCCGGCGTGGACGTGGCCGATGGTCCAGTCGGTGTAGTGGGAGAGGGCGTTGACGGTCTTGATCGCCATCATCGGGCCTTCGAAGGTCGACATGCCGTAGAACGCCAGCGACACCACGAGGAAGCGCAGGATCGGGTCGCTGCGCAGTTTGTGCCAGGCGCCGGAGAGGGTCATCATGCCGTTGATCATCCCGCCCCAGCTCGGTGCGAGCAGGATCAGCGACATGATCATGCCCAGTGACTGGGCCCAGTCGGGCAGGGCGGTGTAGTGCAGGTGGTGGGGGCCGGCCCAGATGTACAGGGTGATCAGCGCCCAGAAGTGCACGATGGACAGGCGATAGGAATACACCGGACGCTCGGCCTGCTTGGGCACGTAGTAGTACATCATCCCCAGGAAGCCTGCGGTCAGGAAGAAGCCTACGGCGTTGTGGCCGTACCACCACTGCACCATGGCGTCGGTGGCCCCGGCGTAGACCGAGTACGACTTTGTGAGGCTGACCGGCATCTCCAGGTTGTTGACGATGTGCAGGATCGCCACGGTGAGGATGAAGGCACCGAAGAACCAGTTGCCCACGTAGATGTGCTTGGTGGTGCGCTTCATCAGCGTGCCGAAGAACACGATGGCGTAGCAGACCCAGACGATGGTGATCAGGATGTCGATCGGCCATTCCAGTTCGGCGTATTCCTTGGAGCTGGTGTAGCCCAGTGGCAGGCTGATCGCTGCCAGCAGGATCACCAGTTGCCAGCCCCAGAAGGTAAAGGCCGCCAGTTTTGGCGCGAAGAGGATGGTCTGGCAGGTACGCTGCACCGAATAATAGGAGGTGGCGAACAGGGCACAGCCACCGAAGGCGAAGATCACCGCGTTGGTGTGCAGCGGTCGCAGACGACCGAAGCTGGTCCACGGAAGGTCGAAGTTGAGGCTCGGCCAGACGAGTTGCGCGGCGATGAAGACGCCGAGCCCCATGCCGACGATGCCCCACACCACCGTCATGATGGCGAATTGGCGGACCACCTTGTAGTTGTAGGCGGTACTGCTGGTTGTGTTCATGTATGGGTTCCCATCCACGGTTATAGGCAGGCTAAACAGCGAGGCAAGCATGAAAGATGGGCAATGTGCCGGTATTGACGGGGATCAATGGGCCCAAGTGGGAAATGTCCCAGGCTTGCGCGTCGATCCTCCGCAAATCCGGGGCGATCAGGGGCGTTTCTGCAGCCTGATCCTGGCCCACGGCGCCGGTGCGCCGATGGACAGCGCGTTCATGGACGAAATCGCGCAAAGGCTGGCGGGGCTTGGGATCGGGGTGATCCGCTTCGAATTTCCCTACATGGCCGAGCGCCGGATAAACGGCGGCAAGCGTCCGCCCAATCCGCAGAAGGTGCTGCTCGAGTGCTGGCGCGAGGTGTATGGGCAGGTGCGACCATTGGTCACGGGCACCTTGGCCGTTGGCGGCAAGTCGATGGGCGGGCGCATGGCCAGTTTGCTGGCCGATGAGCTGGAGGTGGATGCGCTGGTGTGCCTGGGGTATCCGTTCTATGCCGTGGGCAAGCCGGAGAAGCCGCGGGTCGAGCACCTGGCCGAGCTGAAGACTCCGACGCTCATCGTTCAGGGCGAGCGGGATGCGCTGGGGAATCGGGAGGCGGTTGAGGGGTATGCGTTGTCACCGGCGATCGAGGTGAACTGGCTGGTGGCGGGGGATCATGATCTGAAGCCGCTGAAAGCTTCAGGGTTCAGCCATGAGCAGCATCTGCAGGCGGCGGCTGAGAAGGTGGCGGGGTTTCTGAAGGGTTAGCGCTGGATTCTTCGCGGGCAAGCCCGCGAAGAGCCTGATGCTTAGTCGCGATACTCGCACAGGTAAGCGGTATCGACCTTGACCTGCAGCTGGAACTTGCTGTCGGCAGGCACATTGAACTTGTCGCCGGCGTTGAAGGTTTCCCAGTTGTCGCTGCCTGGCAGCTTGACGATCAGGGCGCCGGAGACCACGTGCATGATCTCGCGCTTGGCGGTGCCGAACTCGTATTCGCCCGGGGCCATCACGCCCACGGTGGCCGGACCTTCTTCGCCTGCGAAGGCGATCGACTTGACGGTGCCGTTGAAGTACTCGTTGACCTGGAACATGGGCGACTCCTGAACAGAAGGGCTGAAAAAAGGCTGGCCAGTATGCCCAAGCCCTGCGCGGTCGTCATCTGCTTTCAGGTGAGGCTCAGTGGCAGCAACCGCGCGGTATTGCGTGCATCCTCCAGCGCCCGGTGCTGCTGGCCGACGAACTGCATGCCCGCCAGTTGCAGCGCACCGTTCAGGCCGGTGGGGCGCTGCAGGTGGCGGGCCTTGGCAAAGCGCTGCTTGAGGTTGATGTGCGGCAACTGCGCCAGCAGGCTGCTGACCTGATGCTGCCGCCATTCCTGCAACAACTGCTGGCGGTCGTAGTCGCCCCAGCTGACCCAGGCCTGCAACTGCGCCTGGTGATGACCGAGCCAGCGCTCGAACTGCGCCCAGATTTCGGCGAACGGTGCGGCGCTGTCGATACTGGCCTGGCCGATGTGCGTCAGCTCGCGGCAGAACGGTGTCAACTGCGGACGCCGCCGCGGCTTGACGAAGCGCTGGAAGTGATCGACCTCGCGGCCTTCGCGGGTGACCAGGCTTGCGCCGATTTCAATGATTTCCATCTCGGTGACCGGCCAGCCACCGTCGTCGGTCGTGGCTTCCAGGTCGATGACCAGCCAATGGCCCATACCAGGCTCCCTTGCAAGACGCTGTGGTCCGCGGCGTTAGGCATGGGCCAGGGCCGCGGGCCCCTGGGGTCTGTCTGAAATGTGTCTGCACTCGCGCAGACACATTTCAGACAGACCCTAGAGCGTAGCCAATCCAGAACCCTTACGGCATCCCCTGGCAGAATGCCGCTATTTTGGCATAACCAGCGGTTGTGCCCTGACAGGAAAACGCCTAGCTTAGGCGCATCAAGGTCCACGCCCGTGATTTGAGTGCCTCACTTGACGCCACTGCCCGCCCTCAAGGCCCTGTCATCCCTGATGATGCTCGCTGCACTGTGGCTGGCCGGCTCGGCCTGTGCCGCCGAAATGGTGGAGGTGCGGATCGGGGCCGCGCATTTCCCGCCTTATACGGTGCGTCCGGAGCAGGGGGCCGACACGGGGCTGTTGCCGCAGCTCGCCGAGGCACTGAACCAGCTCCAGGCCGGTTACCGTTTCGTTCTGGTGCCAACCTCGATCCCGCGTCGTTTTGGTGATTTCCAGCAGGGGCGCACCGACATGGCGATCTTCGAGAACCCGCAATGGGGTTGGCAGCAGATCCCGCACACGGTAGTCGACATGGGCCTGGAAGATGCCGAGATCTTCGTCGCCCATCGTCAGGCAGGGCGTGACCAGCATTATTTCGATGACCTCAAAGGCAAGCGCCTGGCGTTGTTCAATGGCTATCACTACGCGTTTGCCGATTTCAATCCCGACCCTGAATACCTGAAGAAGACATTCCGAGCCATCCTCTCTTATTCCCACGACAGCAACCTGTCGATGGTGCAACGCGAGCGTGCGGACATTGCCCTGGTGACCCGCTCGTACCTGAGTGACTACCTCAAGCGCAACCCGGCCAAGGGCAGCGAGCTGCTGGCCTCGGATCGGGTCGATCAGGTCTACCATCACTACGCGCTGCTGCGTCCTGGTGCGCCGATCCGCGCCGAAGTCTTCACCCAGTTGATGCAGCGCCTGCGCGACAGCGGTGAGCTGGCAGCGCTTTTCGGCCCTTATCGGATCACCGTGCAAACGCCGAACAATTAAATTCGCGGGCTGCGATCACGTTCAGACACTTGAGTGTGATTCCATTTTTCCGTGAGCCATGACCATGCCTTTCGACGCTGCTTCGACGCCGTTTTCCCTTCCTCGATGGCACAGCCTGCAAGGCGACGAGACCGGTTCCCGGTTGAGTCTGACCTTGGAGGGGCGCCCGCTGATCCAGGTACGCCTGGTGCCCGCCGACCCTGTTCAGGTTCACCTGGAAACCGTCTGCCCGGATCGAGGTGCCCAGGCCCTGTGGGCTGCCTGCTACTGGCTGCTGTCGCGCGATCCCGCCTGCCAGCGCCTGGCCTGGCATGTGCCGAAGGCGCCAGCGTGGGTACCGTCGTTGCTGGCGAGCGGCCTGCTGGTGCCCAGCGAGCAAGCGCACGTGTTGATCTGCGAGCGAGCGCTGTTCTGGCAGTTGCCGCAGCCCTGGCTTGGCGAGGTACAGAGCGGTGTCTACCCGCAGCAGATGCAGATCAGCAACGGCAAGCGCCATCCACGCCGCCCACCCAAACCCCGGGGCGAGGTGTATCGCCGTTTCGATGCGCGCCTGGGGGCGTGGGTGTCGCTACGCACCCTGGAAGTCGAGCAGGACCTGGCGCGTTTCAACCGTTGGCAGAACGAGCCCCGGGTCGCGCACTTCTGGCAGGAACAGGGCAGCCTGGAGCAGCACCGCGAATACCTGAGCAAGCTCGAGGCAGACCCGCACACCCTGACACTCATCGGCTGTTTCGACGATGAGCCGTTCGCCTACTTCGAAGCCTACTGGGCCAAGGAAGACCGCATCGCGCCGTTCTATCCGGCCGACGACTACGACCGCGGTATCCATATGCTCGTGGGCGAACAGGCGCACCGTGGCCCGCACAAGGTGGCGAGCTGGATGTCGGCGCTGGTGCACTACCTGTTCCTCGACGACCCGCGCACCCAGCGCGTCGTCGCCGAGCCGCGCGCCGACAACGGCAAGATGATCGGCTACATGCACGATCAGTGCTTCCACTGCGACAAGGAGTTCGATTTCCCGCACAAGCGGGCGGCGCTGATGATCCTGGGGCGTGAGCGTTTCTTCGATCGTTGCACGCTGGTCTAGCGGCGCGCAGGGCGTGGGCCGCTGTGCGGCCCGATCACGCTGACAGGTGCCGTGCGGTGCGCGCGGTACCTGTGAGGCGGTCAGCCCTCGGCCTGGCGGCTGTTCTTGCGGCAGTGGATCAGCGCGTCGCGGATCATGAAGTTGACCAGCGTTGGTGAGACCCCGAGCTCCTTGGCGATGTCTTTTTGCGGCACGCCGTGCAGGCGGTACATCTCGAACGCGTAGCGAGTGCGCTGGGGCAGCTCGTTGAGCGCTTCGGCGATGTGCTCGAGGGTCGCCAGGTTGATGTGGGTGGCTTCTGGCGAGGCATTCTGGATCACCACGTTCATGCCTTCTTCCTCGCTGCCCGAGTACTTCAGCTCCATCGCCTGCTTGCGGTAGTGGTCGATGGCCAGGTTGCGCACGATCTGGAACAGGTAGCTGAGCTGGGCCTTGAACGATGACGTGATCTGCGGCGCGGAACCGAGCCGGAAGAAGGCATCCTGCACCACATCCTCGGCGCGCGACCGACAGCCCGTGATACGGGCGGCAATCTTGACGAGGATGCTGCGATTGTCGACGAACGCCTGGAGTAATGGTGAATCGCACTTACTTGTGGATAGTTGTTCCGCCATGGAAATCACCTTGTCTCTGTGAGGAAAGGGAGCACACCGATTGGTCATGCTTCCTACGACGTGCGACAAACTATTCAGAATGATAATGATTGTCAAATACAGAAGTAAGTGAGTCTCTATTCGATTGTGGTCTAAGCTGCATGCCCTCCATGACCACTGTGTGAACGTCGTTCGCAGGCCCGCGACGTTTCTAATTATTTCTCAGGCCCATCCGTTCCCCTGTGTACATCCGGCCGCCGACTGCCGCTCGCCCGACGTGCCTTGCGCACCTGGCACGGCCCCGGCCCGACTTACCCAGACACTGGCAGGAACACTCCATGACGGACGCCTTCGAACTCCCGCTCACGCTGGTCCAGGCCCTGGCGCAACGCGCCGCGGCGACCCCGGACCGGATCGCCTTGCGCTTTCTTGCCGACGATCCCCGCGAACAGGCGGTGCTCAGCTACCGCGAGCTGGACCTGCGCGCCCGTACCATCGCCGCCGCCCTGCAGGCCCGCGCCACGTTCGGCGATCGGGCGATCCTGCTGTTTCCCAGCGGTCCGGACTATGTCGCGGCATTCTTCGGCTGCCTGTATGCTGGGGTGATCGCAGTGCCGGCCTATCCGCCGGAGTCTTCGCGCCAGCATCATCAGGAGCGGCTGCTGTCGATCATCGACGATGCCCAGCCGCGTCTGCTGCTGACGGTAGAAGCGCTTCATGACAGTTTGCAGGGCCTCGATGCTCTGGCGACGGATGCTGCCCCGGGCCTGTTGGCGGTGGACCGTCTGGCCCCTGAGCTGGCCGACGACTGGCGTGAACCGGCGCTGGCCGGCGAGCACATCGCCTTCCTGCAGTACACCTCTGGCTCCACCGCGCTGCCCAAGGGTGTGCAGGTCAGCCATGGCAACCTGGTGGCTAACGAGCAACTGATCCGCCAGGGTTTTGGCATCGACCTCAACCCTGACGATGTGATCGTCAGCTGGCTACCGCTGTACCACGACATGGGCCTGATTGGCGGCCTGCTGCAACCGATCTTCAGCGGTGTGCCCTGTGTGCTGATGTCGCCGGGCTACTTCCTCGCCCGGCCTCTGCGCTGGCTGCAGGCGATCAGCGAATACGGTGGCACCATCAGTGGCGGCCCGGATTTCGCCTACCGCCTGTGCAGCGAGCGGGTCAGCGAAGCGGCCTTGGCCGGGCTCGACCTCAGCCGCTGGCGGGTGGCCTACTCCGGTTCCGAGCCGATCCGCCAGGACAGCCTCGAGACGTTCGCCAGCAAGTTCGCCGCCTGCGGCTTCCAGGCGAGCAGCTTCTTCGCCAGCTACGGGCTGGCCGAAGCCACTCTGTTCGTCAGCGGCAGCCGACGCGGCCAGGGCATCGGCGCGCTGGAGCTCGATGCCGAGGCCTTCGCCGCCAACCGCGCCGAGCCTGGCAAGGGCAGCGTGCTGATGAGCTGCGGCTATCCGCAGCCGGGCCATGCGGTGCGCATCGTCGAACCGCAGCAACTGGCGGTGCTGGGCGATAACCGGGTGGGCGAAATCTGGGCCGGCGGCCCGAGCATTGCGCGGGGCTACTGGCGCAACCCCGAGGCCACGGCGCGTACCTTTGTCGAGATGGACGGCCAGACCTGGCTGCGCACCGGCGACCTGGGCTTCATGCGCGATGGCGAGGTGTTCGTCACCGGGCGGTTGAAGGACATGCTGATCGTGCGCGGCCAGAACCTCTATCCGCAGGATCTGGAGAAGACCCTCGAGCGTGAAGTCGATGTGTTGCGCAAAGGGCGCGTGGCGGTGTTCGCCGTGGATGATCGCGGCGAAGAGGGCATCGGCGTGGCAGTGGAAGTCAGCCGCAATGTGCAGAAAGCGGTGCCTGCGCAAGCGCTGATCAAGACCCTGCGCCAGGTCATCGCCGACGCCTGCCGCCAGGCGCCGGCCGCGGTCTTGCTGCTCAACCCGGGGGCGCTGCCCAAAACCTCCAGTGGCAAGCTGCAGCGTTCGGCCTGCCGTCTGCGCATGAGCGACGGCAGCCTCGATTGCTATGCTCGCTTCCCGGCAGATGCCGCGTCCTCCGAGCAGGGTGCCGGCGGCGATGCCCTGCAGATGCGCATCGCGGCGGTATGGCGCGACCTGCTCAAGGTCGAGGCGGTGACGGCGGACGATCACTTCCTGCTGCTGGGCGGCAACTCCATCGCCGCCACCCAGGTCACCGCGCGGCTGTCCGACGAGCTGGGTGTCACGCTCAGCCTGCGCACCCTGTTCGAAGCGCCTGTACTGGCCGACTACAGCGCGGCAGTGGCCTGCGTGCTGGAGCAGGGCGGGCAGGGCACCGGCGCCATCGCCACCCTCGATCGCGCCAAGGCATTGCCGCAGTCGCTGGCGCAGAACCGCCTGTGGTTGCTGTGGCAACTCGAGCCGCAGTCCGCTGCCTACAATATCCCGGCGGGCCTGCACCTGCGTGGCGAACTGGATGAGGCGGCGCTGCAGGCGAGCTTCCAGGCGCTGGTCGAGCGTCACGAATCCCTGCGCACGCGCTTCAGCGAAGTGGATGGCGAGGCCCTGCAGCATGTGCTGGCGCATGCCGACTTTGCCTTGCAGCGTGTCGATCTCGAAGGGGTGGACGCCAGCGAGATCGCCAATCGTCGCGAGCATGAGGCCCGTCAACCCTTCGACTTGCTCCAGGGGCCGTTGCTGCGGGTGACCCTGGCGCGCCTGGACGATGAAGAACACCAATTGTGGGTAACCCTGCACCATATCGTCGCTGACGGCTGGTCGCTGAATATCCTGCTCGAGGAGTTCGCCCGACTCTACGCCGCCCACTGCCAGGGCCAGCAACCCAATCTCGCGCCCCTGGCGCTGGGCTACGCCGACTACGGCACCTGGCAGCGCCAGTGGCTGGCAGAAGGTGAGGCTGCACGTCAGCTGGAATACTGGACGGCGCAACTGGGCGACGAATTGCCGGTACTCGACCTGTGCACCGACCATCCACGCTCGGCGCTGTGCGAGCAGCGCGCTGCGCGCCTGAACATGAAGGTGCCCGCCAAACTCGGCGAAGCGCTCAAGGGCCTGGCCCGTGACCAGCAGGCCAGCCTGTTCATGGTCCTGCTGGCGGGCTGGCAAGCCTTGCTGCAGCGCTACAGCGGCCAGTCCGACATCCGCGTCGGCGTCCCCAACGCCAACCGCCCGCGCCTGGAAACCCAGGCCATGGTCGGCTTCTTCATCAACACCCAGGTCATGCGTGCCGAGTTCGACGGCCGTACGCCGTTCGACCAGTTGCTTGCCCAGGTGCGCGAGCGCACCCTTGGCGCCCAGGCGCACCAGGACCTGCCGTTCGAGCAACTGCTCGAAGCGCTGCCCCAGGCCCGTGAGCAGGGCCTGTTCCAGGTCATGTTCAACCACCAGCAGCGCGACCTTTCCGCGCTGCGCCGCCTGCCCGGACTGCTTGCCGAAGAGCTGCCGTGGCACAGCCGCGAGGCCAAGTTCGACCTGCAGCTGCACAGTGAGGAAGACCACCAGGGCCGGCTGACACTGGCCTTCGACTACGCCGCCGAGCTGTTCGACGCCAGCACCGTCAAGCGCCTGGCTCAGCACCTGCTGGCGCTGTTCGAACAGGTCTGCGCCCAGCCGCAACTGGCCGTGGGCGAGGTGCAACTGCTGGATGAGCCAGGCCGCGCGCAACTGCTCGCCTGGGGTCAGGCCCCTGCCGAGCCCGCCAGAGCCTTGCTGGTCGAGCAGCTCAACGAGCAGGCGCGTCTGACACCGGAGCGCGTCGCCCTGGTGTGGGAGGGCGGTCAGCTCGACTACGCCAGCCTGCACCAGCAGGCCAACCGCCTGGCTCACTACCTGCGCGACAAGGGCGTCGGCCCGGACACATGCGTGGCCATCGCGGTCGAGCGCTCGCCGCAACTGCTGGTCGGCCTGCTGGCGATCCTCAAGGCGGGCGGCGCCTATGTGCCGCTGGATGTCGACTACCCGGTCGAACGCCTGGCCTACATGCTCGCCGACTGTGGTGCGGGCCTGCTGCTGAGCCAGAGCACCCTGCTCGAGCGCCTGCCCCAGGTCGAGGGCGTCAGTACCATCGCGCTCGACCAGCTGCACCTGGACACCTGGCCCAGCCAGGCCCCGGGCCTGCGCCTGGAAGGCGAGCACCTGGCCTATGTGATCTATACCTCCGGCTCCACCGGTCAGCCCAAGGGCGTGGGCAACACCCATGCTGCCCTGGCCGAACGCCTGCAATGGATGCAGGCCACCTATGCGCTGGACGACCACGACGTGCTGATGCAGAAGGCTCCGATCAGCTTCGACGTGTCGGTGTGGGAATGCTTCTGGCCGCTGGTCACCGGCTGCCGCCTGGTACTGGCAGGCCCTGGTGAGCACCGTGATCCGCAGCGCATCGCCGCACTGGTGCAGCAGCATGGAGTGACCACGCTGCACTTCGTGCCGCCGCTGTTGCAGGTGTTTGTCCAGGAGCCGCTGGCCGCAGGTTGCACCAGCCTGCGTCGGCTGTTCTCCGGCGGCGAGGCGCTGCCTGCCAGCCTGCGCGACCGGGCCCTGGCCTTGCTCCCCCAGGTGCAGTTGCACAACCGTTATGGCCCGACCGAGACCGCGATCAACGTCACCCACTGGCACAGCCAGCGCGAGGATGGCGAGCGCTCGCCCATCGGCCGTCCACTGGCTAATGTGCTGTGCCGTGTGCTGGATGATGAATTCGAACTGACCGCACCGGGCGTGCCGGGCGAACTGTGCCTGGGCGGCGCGGGCCTGGCCCGTGGCTATCTGGGACGTCCGGGACTCACCGCCGAGCGTTTCGTGCCGCAACCCGATGGCGACGGCCAGCGCCTGTACCGCAGCGGCGACCGCGCGCGCTGGCTGGTGCACGATGGTGCGCTGGAATACCTCGGGCGCCTCGACGAGCAGGTCAAGGTGCGCGGCTTCCGCGTCGAGCCTGAAGAAGTCCAGGCCGTGCTGCTGGCCCAGCAAGGGGTCGAGCAGGCGTTGGTGCTGATCCACCGCGACGCTGTCGGCGCGCAGTTGGTCGGCTACTACAGCGGTGTCGAGCAGAGTGCCGCCTTGCTGGCGACCCTCGGCGCGCAACTGCCTGCTTACATGGTGCCAGCGCAGTTGATTCACCTCGCGCAGATGCCCCTGGGCCCGAGCGGCAAGGTCGATCGCAAGGCGCTGCCGGCGCCGGTCTGGCAGCAACGCCAACACGTCGAGCCGCAGTCCGCGCTGGAGCAGCAAGTGGCGGCGATCTGGCGCGAGGTGCTGAACCTGCCCCAGGTAGGCCTGCAGGACGACTTCTTCGCCCTCGGTGGCCACTCGCTGCTGGCCACCCAGATCGTTTCGCGCTGCCGCCAGGCCTGCGACGTCGAGCTGCCGCTCAAGGCGCTGTTCGAGGCCAGTGAGCTGGGTGCCTTCTGTACCGAGATCGCGCGGATCCGAGCCAGCGGTGGGTGCAACCTGCAGGGTGCGATCACCCGTGTCGATCGCCGTCAGGCCGTGCCGCTGTCGTACTCGCAGCAGCGCATGTGGTTCCTCTGGCAGATGGAACCGGACAGCCCTGCGTACAACGTCGGCGGCATGGCGCGTCTATGCGGCGCGCTGCATGTGGACGCTTTCGAGCGTGCCCTGCAGGCGTTGATCGTACGCCACGAGACCCTGCGTACCACCTTCCCCAGCATCGATGGCAAGCCCTACCAGTGCGTGGCTGACGACAGCGGCCTGCACCTGGACTGGCAGGACTTCAGCGCGCTGCCGGCCGACAATCGCCAGCAGCGTCTGCAGCGGCTGGCCGACGAGCAGGCGCACCAGCCGTTCGACCTGGAGCGTGGTCCGTTGCTGCGTGCCTGCCTGGTCAAGGTGCAGGAGCGTGAGCACTATTTCGTCCTGACCCTGCACCATATCGTCACCGAGGGCTGGGCGATGGACATCTTCGCCCGTGAGCTGGGCGAGCTTTACGAAGCCTTCGTCGACGAGCGCGAGTCGCCGCTGCAGCCGCTGCCAGTGCAGTATCTGGACTACAGCGTCTGGCAGCGCCAGTGGCTCGAAGGCGGTGAGGGCGCGCGCCAGCTCGACTACTGGAAAGCGCGCCTGGGCGACGAGCATCCGGTCCTGGCACTGCCGACGGACCGCCCGCGTCCAGCGGTGCAGAGCCATCGCGGCGAGCTGTACCGCTTCGACCTCGACCCGGCGCTGGTCGAGCGTGTGCATGCGTTCAACAGCCAGCGCGGGCTGACCCTGTTCATGACCATGACCGCCACGCTGGCCGCACTGCTGCACCGCTACAGCGGCCAGCGCGACCTGCGTATCGGCGCGCCGGTGGCCAACCGCATCCGCCCGGAAAGCGAGGGGCTGATCGGTGCCTTCCTCAACACCCAGGTGCTGCGCTGCGAACTGGATGGGCAGATGAGCGCCGCCGCACTGCTCGAGCAGATGCGTCAGACCATCATCGACGGCCAGTCGCACCAGGACCTGCCGTTCGAACAACTGGTCGAAGCCCTGCAACCGCCGCGCAGCAGTGCCTACAACCCGCTGTTCCAGGTGATGTGCAACGTGCAGCGTTGGGCCTTCCAGCAAAGCCGCACCCTGGCGGGCATGCAGGTGGACTATCTGGTCAACGACGCCAGCGCCACCAAGTTCGACCTGTACCTGGAAGTCACCGACCTGGACGGCCGGCTCGGCTGCTGCCTGACCTACAGCCGCGACCTGTTCGATGAGCCGCGCATCGCGCGCATGGCCGAACACCTGCAGCAGTTGCTGGCGGCGATGCTCGAAGATCCGCAGCAACGCCTGTGCGAGCTGCCGATGCTGTCGGGTGCCGAGCAGCAGGAGCTGGTCGGGCAGCTTCAGGGCGAACAGGATTTCGATCTCGACCAGACCCTGCACGGGCTGTTCGCCGCCCAGGTGGAGCGCACGCCGCAGGCCCGGGCCTTGACCTTCGCCGGCCAGCACCTGAGCTACGCCGAGCTCGATCAGCAGGCCAACCGTCTGGCCCGAGCCCTGCGTGAGCGCGGGGTCGGCCCGCAGGTGCGGGTGGGCCTGGCGCTGGAGCGCTCGTCGCAGATGGTGGTCGGCCTGCTGGCGATCCTCAAGGCCGGTGGCGCCTATGTGCCGCTCGATCCGGAATACCCGCTCGAGCGCCTGCACTACATGATCGAGGACAGCCGCCTGGGCCTGCTGATCGGCCAGCGCGAGCTGCTCGCGACCCTTGGCGAACTGCCGGCCGGTGTCGTCACCTGGAGCCTGGAGGACGACGCAGCGTCGCTGTCCGCCTACAGCGATGCGCCACTGGACAACCTCACCCTGCCGCAGCACCAGGCCTACCTGATCTACACCTCCGGCTCCACCGGCAAGCCCAAGGGCGTGGTGGTCAGCCATGGCGAGATCGCCATGCACTGCCAGGCGGTGATCGCCGACTTCGGCATGCGCAGCGACGATTGCGAGCTGCATTTCTATTCGATCAACTTCGATGCGGCCAGCGAACGCCTGCTCACGCCGCTGCTGTGCGGGGCACGTGTGGTGCTGCGCGCCCAGGGGCAGTGGGGCGCCGAAGAGATCTGCGACCTGGTGCGCGAGCAGCAGGTGAGCATTCTCGGTTTCACCCCGAGCTATGGCAGCCAGCTGGCGCAGTTCCTGGCCGGGCGTGGCGAGCAACTGCCTGTGCGCCTGGTGATCACCGGCGGCGAAGCGCTGACCGGCGAGCACTTGCAGCGCATCCGCCAGGCCTTCGCCCCGCAGCAATTCTTCAATGCCTACGGCCCGACCGAAACCGTGGTCATGCCGCTGGCGTGCCTGTCCCCCGAAACCTTGTCGGCCGATGCTGGCAGCGTGCCGATTGGCCGCATGATCGGGGCGCGCACCGGCTACATCCTCGACGAGGACCTGGCGCTGTTGCCCCAGGGCGGCATCGGTGAGCTGTATGTCGGTGGCGCGGGCCTCGCCCAGGGCTATCACGACCGCCCGGGGCTGTCGGCCGAACGTTTCGTCGCCGATCCCTTCAGCCATGACGGTGGCCGGCTGTATCGCACCGGCGATCTGGTGCGCCTGCGCGCCGACGGGTTGGTCGAGTACATCGGCCGCGCTGACCAGCAGGTGAAGATCCGTGGTTTCCGTATCGAGCTGGGCGAGATCGAAAGCCGTCTGCAGGAGCACGCCGATGTCGAGGAGGCCGTGGTTCTGGCCCTCGACCTGCCGGGCGGCAAGCAACTGGTGGGCTACCTGGTCTGCGCTCAGGCCAAGGCGAGCAGTGATGCCCAGGCGCACCTGCGCGAGGCGATCAAAGCCCATGCACGGCAACACCTGCCCGACTACATGGTGCCTGCGCACCTGGTACTGCTCGATCGCCTGCCGCTGATGGGCAATGGCAAGCTCGACCGTCGTGCGCTGCCAGCGCCGGATCTCGAGCAGGCACACCAGCTGTACCAGGCGCCGGCCAATGAGTTGGAGGCGCAGTTGGCGCAAATCTGGCGCGAGGTGCTCAATGTCTCGCGCGTGGGTGTGCAGGACAATTTCTTCGAACTGGGCGGTGACTCGATCCTGTCGATCCAGGTGGTCAGTCGCGCCCGTCAGTTGGGCCTGCAGTTCACCCCGCGCGACCTGTTCCAGCACCAGACCATCCAGACCCTGGCAACCGTGGTCACCCATGGCGCGGGGCCAACGCATGTGGAGCAGGGGGCGCGTCAGGGCCGTATCGGCCTGACGCCGATCCAGCATTGGTTCTTCGACAGCGAAGTGCCACAGCCACAGCACTGGAACCAGGCTGTGCTGCTCGAAGCACGCAAATCGCTGCTCGCTGACCGGCTTGAGGCTGCGCTGGCGGCGCTGGTGCAGCATCACGACAGCCTGCGCCTGCGCTTCACCCAAGTGGCTGGCCGCTGGCAGGGGGAATACGACCAGGCCGGCGCCCAGCCGCTGCTGTGGACGGCGACCGTCGCTGACTTCGACGATTGCCAGGCGCTCTATACCGACGTGCAGCGCAGCCTCGACCTGCAGCAAGGGCCCCTGTTGCGCGGCCTGCTGCTGACCGATGGCGCAGGCGCGCAACGCTTGCTGCTGGCCATCCATCACCTGGTGGTCGACGGCGTGTCCTGGCGTGTAGTGCTGGAGGACCTGCAGGCGCTGTACCGCGGTGAAACCCTGGCGGCCAAGACCCATGCAATGGGCGACTGGTCGGCGCGCCTGGCCAGCTATGCCGGCAGCGACTCGCTGCGTGACGAGCTGGGCTGGTGGGAGGGACAGCTGGGTCGTGTACGCCGCGAGCTGCCGTGCGATCACCCGCAGGGCGGCAACCTGCACCGGCATGCGCGCACCTTGGCCATCGAGCTCGACACCGAGCAGACCCGCCAACTGTTGCAGCAGGCGCCAGCGGCCTATCACACCCAGGTCAACGACCTGCTGCTGACCGCTCTGGCACGCACCCTGAGCCACTGGAGCGGCGATGAGCAGGTGCTGGTACAGCTCGAGGGGCATGGGCGCGAAGGGCTGTTCGAAGATATCGACCTGACCCGCAGCGTCGGCTGGTTCACCAACGCCTATCCGCTGAGCTTGAGCCCGGCAACCGGCGACGACGATGCCGCGCGCAGTGCGTCGATCAAGGGCATCAAGGAGCAACTGCGCCAGGTGCCGCACAAGGGGCTGGGTTATGGTGTGCTGCGCTACCTGGCCGATTCTGCGGGGCGTGAGCGCATGGCGGCGTTGCCACAGGCGCGCATCACCTTCAACTACCTCGGGCAGTTCGACCAGCAGTTCGACGCCAATGCCGTGTTCCAGCCGCTGGATGCCCCTGCGGGGCTGGCCCATGACCCGGACGCGCCACTGCCCAACTGGCTGAGCGTGGATGGCCAGGTCTATGGCGGTGCCTTGCAACTGCGCTGGACCTTCAGTACAGAGCGCTACGACGAGGCGACCATCGCCGAGCTGGCCGAAGCCTATCGCCAGGAACTGCTGGCGCTGGTCGCCCACTGCCTGGTCGAGGGCAACGGCAGCTTCACGCCGTCGGACTTCCCGCTGGCCCAACTGACCCAGGAGCAGATCGACACGCTGCCGGTGCCGGCTGGCGAGATCGAGGATGTCTACCCGCTGACGCCAATGCAGGAAGGGCTGCTGCTGCACACCCTGCTGGAACCCGGCACCGGCATCTACTACATGCAGGACCGCTACCGCATCAACAGTGCGCTGGAGCCGGAGCGCTTCGCTCAGGCCTGGCAGGCGGTGGTGGCGCGCCACGAGGCCCTGCGCGCGTCGTTCAGCTGGAACGCCGGCGAAGCGATGCTGCAGATCATCCACAAGCCCGGCAAGACCGCCGTCGACTACCAGGACTGGCGCGACCTCGATGACGCCAGCCAGGAAGCCCGCCTGCAAGCCCTGCACAAACAGGAGCGCGAAGCCGGATTCGAGTTGCTGCGCGAGGCGCCGTTCCACCTGCGCCTGGTGCGTGTGGCCGATGAGCGCTACTGGTTCATGATGAGCAACCATCACATCCTCATCGATGCCTGGTGCCGCTCTTTGCTGATGAACGATTTCTTCGAGGTCTACCAGGCGCTGGGCGAAGGCCGTGCCGCGCAGTTGCCGGTGCCGCCGCGCTATCGCGACTACATCGGCTGGCTGCAGCGCCAGGACCTGGACGAAGCACGCCAGTGGTGGCAGGCCAACCTGGCCGGCTTCGAACGCGCCACGGCGATCCCCAGCGACCGCCCGCTGCGCCATGACCACGCCGGGGACGGCATGATCGTCGGCGATTGCTACACCCGCCTTGAGGTGAGCGAGGGGGCGCGTCTGCGTGAACTGGCGCAGGCTCATCAACTGACCGTCAACACCTTCGCCCAGGCGGCCTGGGCACTGGTACTGGCCCGCTACAGCGGCGAGCGCGACGTGGTGTTCGGGGTGACCGTTGCCGGGCGCCCGGTGGGCTTGCCGCAGATGCAGCGCACGGTCGGGCTGTTCATCAACAGCATCGCCTTGCGCGTGCAGCTGCCGGCGGCCGGCGAGCGCCAGAGCGTGCGTCAGTGGCTGCAAGGCCTGCTCGATCGCAACATGCAGTTGCGTGAATACGAGTACCTGCCGCTGGTGGCGATCCAGGAGTGCAGCGAGCTGCCCAAGGGGCAGGCGCTGTTCGACAGCCTGTTCGTGTTCGAAAACGCGCCGGTCGAGAGCAATGTGCTTGACCACGCCCAGCACTTGAACGCCAGCTCCGACTCGGGCCGTACCCACACCAACTTCCCGCTGACAGCGGTGTGCTACCCGGGTGACGACCTGGGCCTGCACCTGTCGTTCGACCAGCGCTACTTCGACTACCCGACCGTCGAGCGCCTGCTGGCCGAATTCAAGCGTCTGCTGCTGGCGCTGGTCGAAGGCTTCGAGGGTGAGGTCCAGGCACTGCCACTGCTGGGTGCCGACGAGCAGCGCTTCCTGCTCGAGGACTGCAACCGCACCGAGCACGCCTATACCTTGGAGCAGAGCTATGTCGAGCTGTTCGAGGCACGCGTTGCGGCGCACCCCGAGCGTATCGCCGCCCGTTGCCTGGAGGCGTCCTACGACTATGCCGGGCTCAACCTGGCCGCCAACCGCCTGGGACATGCGCTGGTCGCAGCCGGAGTGAGCATCGATCAGCCCGTTGCCCTGCTGGCCGAGCGTGGTCTGCCGCTGCTGGGGATGATCGTTGGCAGCTTCAAGGCCGGTGCGGGTTACCTGCCGCTGGATCCGGGCCTGCCCTCGGCGCGCCTGCAGCGTATCGTCGAGCTCAGCCGCACACCGGTGCTGGTGTGCAGCGCCGCCTGTGCCGAGCAGGCGGGTCAGTTGCTCGACGAGTTGAGCGGGGCGGTACGGCCGAAGCTGCTGGTGTGGGAGGATATCCAGGCTAGCCAGGTCGCTGGCCACAACCCGGGTATCCACAGCGGGCCGGACAACCTGGCCTACGTGATCTACACCTCGGGCTCCACCGGACTGCCCAAGGGCGTGATGGTCGAGCAGCGCGGCATGCTCAACAACCAGCTGAGCAAGGTGCCGTACCTGGCGCTGGACGAGCACGACGTGATCGCCCAGACCGCTTCGCAGAGCTTTGACATCTCGGTGTGGCAGTTCCTGGCAGCGCCGCTGTTCGGGGCCCGTGTCGAGATCGTGCCAAATGCCATTGCCCACGATCCCCAGGGCTTGCTGGCGCATGTCCAGGCCAGCGGTATCACCGTGCTGGAAAGCGTGCCTTCGTTGATCCAGGGCATGTTGGCCAACGATCATCAGGCATTGGATGGCCTGCGCTGGATGCTGCCGACCGGCGAGGCGATGCCTCCGGAGCTGGCCGCCCAGTGGCTGGAGCGCTATCCGCAGATCGGCCTGGTCAACGCCTATGGTCCGGCCGAATGTTCGGACGATGTGGCGTTCTTCCGTGTCGATGCCGACTCGACCCGCGGCAGCTACCTGCCCATCGGAACCCCGACCGACAACAACCGCCTGTACCTCTACGGCGAAGAGCAGACGCTGGTACCGTTGGGCGCGGTGGGCGAGCTGTGCGTGGCCGGCAGGGGTGTCGGTCGCGGTTATGTTGGCGACCCGGTGCGTACGGCCCTGGCCTTCATCCCGCATCCGCATGGAGGGCCGGGCGAGCGCCTGTATCGCACCGGCGACCTGGCGCGGCGCCGTGCCGATGGTGTGCTCGAATATGTCGGGCGCATTGACCACCAAGTGAAGATCCGCGGCTACCGCATCGAACTTGGCGAAATCGAAGCGCGCCTGCACGAGCAGCCGCAGATTCGCGATGCGGCAGTCGGTGTCCAGGAGGGCGCCAATGGCAAGCATCTGGTTGGCTACCTGGTAGCCCATCAGGGCGTGGTGGCCGATGCGGGTCTGCTCGAGCAGATCAAGCAGCGTCTGCGTGCCGAGTTGCCGGAGTACATGGTGCCCCTGCACTGGGCCTGGTTCGATAACCTGCCGCACAATGCCAATGGCAAGCTCGATCGCAAGGCGCTGCCGGTCATCGAGATCGGTGGCCAGCACAGCCAGGACTACCTGGCGCCGCGCAGCGAGCTGGAAGAGACCCTGGCCGCTATCTGGGGCGAGGTGCTCAAGGCTGAGCGGGTCGGGGTGCGCGACAACTTCTTCGAACTGGGCGGGCATTCTTTGCTGGCCACGCAGATTGCCTCACGCGTGCAGAAGCGCCTGCAGCTGAATGTGCCGCTGCGGGCGATGTTCGAGTGTAGCACCGTGGAAGAGCTGGCGGCGTATGTCGAAGGGTTGCAGGGCAGTGCGTTGGATGAGGATAAGGTGGATCGGTTGAGTGATCTGATGGCGGAGTTGGAGGGGTTGTAACAGGCCACGACACCCGCGCGGGAGTGCTGGTGTCGTGCTGTATTTAAAGCCGTGTGATCTTAATGCTTCTTTTGCGCTTGCTAGGCCCGGGTCTATCGGATCTTTTCCTTTGCGCTGAAGAGGCACTTGACAGGGTTGAGCTACTTGACAGAGTTGAACTACTTGATAAGTCCGGGCTGCTTGACGTGCTTGGACGCCGGCTGGGGTTTAAGCTACCGCCGGCGGGGGCTGGCAACAGTACTTCCGGAGTTTCTTGGCCCGGTGTACTAGGCCGTCGAGGTAGAGTCTGTTCAGTATTAGATAAAACTTCCGATTCCATATTGACGACGTTATCGGAAGGGCCATTTGGGTGGGGAGGTGGGCTGGACATGCGGCTCATTTCAATATCGGGTTCCCCTGGGGCTGGGTCGGGAGGCGGAGGAGGTAGGTTTCGCATGTTAAAAGCCTC
>NZ_BCBT01000055.1:0-43460 GCF_001320965.1 Pseudomonas sp. NBRC 111143
CAAGGATCGACGAGGGATTGTTGCCATGAAGGACAAACCGGCGAAGGGGACGACACCGATCCCGGCCACCAGCATGAACGTGCAGAACGCCATTGCCGGCCTGCGCGGTCGCGACCTGATCTCGACCTTGCGTCAGGTCGGAAGCATCGGCCTGCGCAATCCGCTGCACACCGCCCACCATCTGCTGAGCCTCGGCGGCCAGCTGGGCCGCGTGCTGCTGGGCGACACACCCCACCAGCCGCACCCTCGGGACGCGCGCTTCAGCGATCCGACCTGGAGTCAGAACCCCTTCTACCGGCGCGGCCTGCAGGCCTACCTGGCCTGGCAGAAGCAGACCCGCCAGTGGATCGAGGAAAGCTCGCTGGACGATGACGACAGAGCCCGCGCGCACTTTCTGTTCAACCTGCTCACCGACGCCGTTTCACCAAGCAACTCGCTGCTCAACCCACTGGCGGTCAAGGAAATGCTCAACACCGGTGGCCAGAGCGTAGTGCGCGGCCTAGCCCACTTGCTCGACGACCTGCGCCACAACGATGGCCTGCCGCGCCAGGTCGACGATCGCGCCTTCGAAGTCGGCAGCAACCTGGCCGCTACCCCCGGCGCGGTGGTATTTCGCAACGAGCTGCTGGAGCTGATCCAGTACAAGCCGATGAGCGAAAAACAGTACACCCGCCCGCTGCTGGTGGTGCCGCCCCAAATCAACAAGTTCTATGTATTCGACCTGGGGCCGACCAACAGCTTCGTGCAATACATGCTCAAGAACGGCCTGCAGGTGTTCATGGTCAGTTGGCGCAACCCCGACCCGTGCCACCGCGAATGGGGCCTTTCGAGCTACGTACAGGCACTGGAGGAAGCGCTGGACGCCTGTCGCAGCATCAGCGGCAACCGCGACCCCAACCTCATGGGCGCCTGTGCCGGCGGGCTGACCATGGCCGCGCTGCAGGGGCATCTGCAGGTCAAGGGGCGCTTGCGCAAGGTGCGCAGCGCCACCTACCTGGTGAGCCTGCTCGACAGCCAGTTCGACAGCCCTGCCAGCCTGTTCGCCGACGAACAGACCCTCGAGGCCTCCAAGCGACGCTCCTACCAGCGCGGCGTGCTCGACGGCGGCGAGGTGGCGCGGATCTTCGCATGGATGCGCCCCAACGACCTGATCTGGAACTACTGGGTCAACAACTACCTGCTCGGCAAGACGCCACCGGCCTTCGACATCCTCTACTGGAACGCCGACAACACTCGCCTGCCTGCTGCGCTGCACGGCGAGCTGCTGGACTTCTTCAAGCTCAACCCACTGGTGCAGCCGGGTGGCCTGGAGGTGTGCGGCACACCGATCGACCTCGGGCAGGTCACGGTCGACAGCTTTACCGTGGCTGGCAGCAACGATCACATCACCCCCTGGGACGCGGTGTATCGCTCGGCCCTGCTGCTGGGCGGCGAGCGACGCTTCGTGCTGTCGCACAGCGGGCACATCCAGAGCATCATCAACCCTCCCGGCAACCCCAAGGCCTATTACCTGGAAAACCCTCGGCTCTCCAGCGACCCTCGCGCCTGGTTCCACGATGCCACCCGTAGCGACGGCACCTGGTGGCCGCAGTGGCTGGAGTGGATCTCACGCCGCTCAGGCAGCCTCAGACCGCCGAAGACCGAACTGGGCAGCCCCTCCTACCCACCGCTCGGGCCGGCGCCTGGCACCTACGTGATGGCACGCTGAGCCCATGAAGACCCGCGACCGCATCCTGGCCTGCGCCCTTGAGCTGTTCAACCGCCAGGGCGAGCCGAACGTCTCGACCCTGGAGATCGCCAACGAGCTGGGCATCAGCCCGGGCAACCTCTACTACCACTTCCACGGCAAGGAGCCGCTGGTTCTGGGCCTGTTCGAGCGGTTCGAAGATGAGTTGATGCCGCTGCTCGATCCACCGCTTGAGGTGCGCCTGGATGCCGAGGACTACTGGCTGTTCCTGCACCTGATCGTCGAGCGCATGGCGCAGTACAGCTTCCTGTTCCAGGACCTGTCCAATCTCACCGGCCGTCTGCCCAAGCTGGCACGCGGCATGCGCGGGCTGATCAATGCGATCAAGCGCACCCTGGCGGCGCTGCTGGCCAGCCTCAAGAGCCAGGGGTTGGTGGTGAGCGAGACCCAGGCGCTGGGGCAACTGGTTGAGCAGATCACGCTGACACTGCTGTTCTCGCTGGATTACCAGCGGGTACTGGGGCGCGAGGGCGATGTGGGGATCGTGGTGTACCAGGTGATGATGCTGGTGGCACCGCATCTGCAGGAACCGGCGCGCAGGGCGGCGGAGCAGTTGGCGGGGAAATATCTGGACGTGTAGGGCTGAACTTGCGGTGTTGCCACTGACGCATTCGCGGGCACGTCGCAGCGGCTGCTCACCGCTGCGACGTGCCCGCGAAACGCACGCCGCGATATCAGCTTTGGCTAGCTGGGCTCACCGGTGCCGACGGCGTATTGCCAGTTGCTGCTGCGCTTGCTGCCGGTGCCGTGGTTGCGGCCGGAGCGGCGGGCTTCGCGGCAGCCGGCTTGGCTGCAGTCGGCTTGGCCGGGGCTTTCTTCACAGCAGGTTTCTTCGCTGCCGCAGGCTTGGCGGCTACCGGCTTGGCTGCGGGTTTCGCCGCAGGCTTGGCGGCCGGCTTGGCAGCTGCAGCTTTGGCAGCGGGCTTGGCCGCAGGTTTAGCCGCGGCGGTCTTGGCAGCGGGTTTTGCCGCAGCAGTCTTGGCAGTTGGCTTGGCAGCGGGTTTCGCTGCAGCCTTGGCCAATGGCTTGGCAGCGGTCTTGCTCGCTGCGGACTTCGATGCCGAGGCCTTGGACACCGGTGCCACCGAGGCGCCTGTCAACTTCTCGATCTGCTTGGTCAGGCTGTCAACCTGCTGGTGCAGCGCCTTGATCTCGTTACGGCTGGGGACACCCAGACGCGAGATTGCACTGTTCAGACGCTTGTCGAAGGCCTCTTCCAGCTCGCTCCACTTGCCCAGCGCGCGATCCTTCACATCGGAGACTCGCGAGGTAGTCGCCGACTTGGCCGCATCGGCATCCTTCTTCGCCTGCTTTTCAGCCTTCTCGCCATCCTTCACCAGCGAATCGAAAAGCTTGGGGCCATCCTGGTCGACCTTGGAGTAGATCCCCAGGCCTGCCAGCCAGATCTTGCGGGAGTACTTCTCGATCCCGCCGATCCAGGAGCTGCCTTCTTTTTCGGTGTTCTTCTTGCCAGCCATCCTGCTCTCCTTATGGTTTGCGCGCGACACGCTCGAGCAACTCGGTCAGCTGTTCGAGTTTGATGGACAACGCCTCAACGTCATGTTTAGACGGAATGCCGATGCGATTCAAGGCGCGGGCCACCCGTGCGTCGAAAGCCTTTTCGATTTTGTCGAGCTGGACCTCGACCTTGCCACGTACCCGGCTCACTTCCTCGGCCGCTTCATCGAGCTGGCCGTTGGCCGCGTCGAGCTTCTTGTCGAGGGTTTTCTTACCGCGTTTCTCGACGCCTTCACCGGCCTTGACCAGCTCCTTGAAGTACTCCGAGCCTTCCTGGCCGACCCGGGCGTATGCGCCGATGCCTGCCAGCCAGATCTTGCGCGCGTAGCCGCGCACTTCGCTCAGGGTGCCTTGGGCGTTGTCCTGCTGCTTGAGATTCACTTTGGCCATACTGGTTGCCTCATGCTCGTAGAGGGAGGGAGGAACTGCCCATGGAAGTCGGGCTTGAGCATAAGGTAGGGGAGGAAATTAGAATCATCACCCTAAGCTGGTGATTGTGCTGGAACCGCTCTATAACAACGCCTTGCGGCCGCACGGGCGTCACGCCTCAAGCGCTTACCTGTTAAAAATGCCAGTTGCAGACGCAAAAACCAGCCTATTAGATGAGGTGACACCCCCCCCCGGAAGACATGAATATGAGCACCAGCACACATGGCGGAAAAGTAAATTTCCACAGCTACATCGAAAGTGGCGTCGATCCCAGAACACTGACGTTTTCGGCAAACATCCTCCTGGGCACATTGGTCAACCCCAACTACGATATTCGCCTTTTTTATTCGCCGCTCAATCAGAACGATTTTGGACTGGGTCTGGGGTGGCGGATCCCCGCGACGGTCTATAACAAAAAATCGAAGTTGCTTTCGCTATCAGATGGCCGTCTTTACCAAGTAGACGAAAACCTGAACTTGACGGACAGCAACGGTGATGTATTCCTGAAAGAAGAGCCAGGCGTGGGCTACCGGGTCACCTATCGAAGCACAGGGATCATCGAGTTTCTGGAGGCCGGAAAAATCGATCTCTGCCCCTGTACGTCTCGCTACTCTGCATTCGGCGTTGGCATGACACTGGACTGGGAGATTGATGAAGCGGCCAACAGTGTCAAATTGAAGAGCATTCATTCCCTGCATACCGACAAGGAACAGCTCCTTCAGATCGACTACGCGGCAGAGGCCCCTGTCATCAAGCTCTGGCCAGATCAGGACGAGCAAAGAACCTTCGCCCTAGAACTGAAATCAAATTACCTGTTAGGTATCGAAAACAGCAGTGTGCAACCACCGCTGAATTGGAAGTTTGAATACGAACTCACAAACATGCTCCCATATGAACCTGGTGTTTATCCCCTGAGCAGCATACGCTCCCCCTCCGGCAGCGTGGAAAAAGCGTTCTATAATGTCCGCGCAAGAGTTCAGGCTCACGCCACGGAAGACGACTTCACGCTATTCCTGAAAGCCGACACAGGCTCAAACACGTCATACACTATAACTTTGCGCCATGTAGGCGGGCATTTCATTGAACGCACCGGCCTTGAGTACGACACAAAAGGCGCACTCCTCTCAAGGAGTGAGTTCAGCTTTTCAGAAAAGACCTTCAACGACATCTTAAACAGCCCCTCCGAGGACTCTTTGAAGTATATTGAATGCGAACTGCTATCCACCACAAACCAAAGCTTAATCCGTTCCAGAGGCACCATTATTAATGATGTATCGACTTCATATTTACTCCAACTCAGCACTCAAGAAAATTTCAAAAACCAGCAATCGCAACTGAAAGAGCGTTTAAAAACAATTAACTACACTTACAATAAATTCTTCTCAACCACAAAAGAAACACATTTACTAAATGGTGCAACCCTGCTGACAAAAACCTATAAATACGACGCTCACGGACGCCTGGTCGAGGCGATAGAAAACCAGAGAAAAAAAACATTAAGCTACCTGTTGGACGACGCTGAAAGCAACCTGATCGCTTACGAAAAAACCATCCCTGACACGGTAGAAAAAAGTACCTACCTTGAGCGCTTTTACTTCTACACCCCACATAAACAAACTGACACTCCATTCAAAGGGCAAATCACCTACCTGCCTGAAGCGCTTATTACAAACCGCTATCAATCTGGAAAACTGAAACACCAAACGATTGACCACATCGAGAGCTATCACACTGACGCCAACAACAGCGAATACTTGCAAGTCGACGAAATGAGCTCATATGCAAGTAACTCTGAAATCATTGAAAGGCAGGCACTCCAAACCTGCTTGAACATCGCAGAATGGCCTGCCGACGGCTATGGCGACAGCACTAACTTGACTGAAGAACTCAAAACTTCTTACATCCACTCAACATCCGGAAAGACAGAGCGCATTGCAACACTAACGACGCGTGACGATTTGACATGTACCACAAGCAGTACCGTGTCGACGCGCACCGGCCTGGTCCTGGAAGAACAGGATATTTCTGGAAACATTTCCAGCTATACATGGGACGGTTTAGGCCGCCTGACCAAGACCCTCAATAACTCGGGCAGTGAGTTCGAAACGACAGAAACCTATGAGCACGGTCTGGCATTGCCAGACACGCTGAAATTCAAGGATGACAAACACCCCAGCTCAGCACTGAGTGGCTACATCCTGCACACCGACACCACGGGAGCCAAGACACTGTCGATCTACGACAACAGGAACCAGGAAATCGAGGTTTGGGAATGCAGTTCGGACCCTGAAAACGAATGGTACTGCCTGCAGAAAAAAAGCTACCTGGACGGGAAGGTTCGTGAAGTTATCGACTACGACTACTCCAGCCCAACGCCCGTTCACCGAACTGCACTCACGCAGTATCTCAGTGGCAATACCCGTTTCGATATCGAAAAAGATTCATCAGGCGATGCGAACACCACAGCCTATATTTATACCGTTGCGTGGGACACGGCTGAATATCGAGCGATCGCCAAAATATACTTCGACAACACTGTAGTCGAAAGTTCAAGTCAGGCTGAGCTAGGCGCAGGCACAATGGACGGCCTCATGCAGTTCTGGGTCAACGACGACAATGTGATCACCAAGGTAAAGGTACCGTTCGACTGCGTGAGCAGCAAACCGTTCGGCTTATGTGAAATGCAGTTTCTGGACACGCGCGGCAATGTCATCAACGTGCATCGCCTTGCTCTGTCAGTCACCGCCGACGACAGTCGCACCCTTACCGTCACGCCACACTCAACTGCCAGCCAGACCTACAATGCCGGTAAACGCACTTCGGTGACAGACGAACAGGGCCAGCTGACAAGCTTCGCCTACGACGTGTTCGGGCGTGTCACCACTACCACCTACTCGGATGGCAGCGTGCTGAACAAGACCTACCCCACACATTCCAGTCGGGAATTGATCGAGTCCATCACACTGACAGCAGGAGAAACCGTTCACGTACTTGGAACACAGGTATTCGATGGCCTCGAGCGTCTGGTTTCCAGCACCAGTACAGGTCAACGAACCTTCACCTACACCGATAACAGCCTGGATCCCGTCAAAGAAGTTTCACCGCGCGGAACCTTGACCTATGAAAGCATTCCCCAACTGGGCAGCGCCGCGAAATCCATAAAAGGCAAAGACCTTCATCATCAGTTCAGCTACGCCAAGGGTACCGGCCTGCTCAGCCAGTACGAGGACCAGAGCGGCCTCGACGTCACACTTGGCTACGGTGCACTCAGTCGTCCCGTCAACGAAACGATAGTGCCGGCAAAGGACCAGCCAGCACTTACGCAATCATTGGCATGGAGCCCCAATGGCAGATGCACCGGCTATAAAGATGTTGCCGGAGTCACTCAAGCCCGCAGGTACGATGCCCGCGGCAACGTAGTGGAAGTCGATGACCCGGACATCAAGGTCACCGCCGTATACGGTGCGTTCAACCGCATGACGTCGCAGGTAATAACGCGCAAGAAAAGCGCGGAAAAGCTGACCATCGAATATTCCTACAATGCGCTCGGAGAAGAAGTCGAACGTCGCATCGTACCCGCCGACAAGAGCAAGGCAGTCACGGTCCAGCACACCTATCGCAAGAACCGCCAACTGGCCACGCGCACTGTCATCGCCAAGGGGCAGACCGTACGCAAGGAAAGCTTCAGTTATGACAAGCGCAACATGCTTAGCGGTTACGAATGCTCAGGCTCCGAGCTGAACTTGGATTCCTTCGGTAAAGCCATCACCAAACTGGAACTGACCAACGACGCGCTGGGCAACATCGTCACCTGCATCAGCCACTTCGACGGTGGCTCGGATACCGCAACCTTCCACTACGATAATCCGCAGGTGCCTTGCCAACTGAGCAAAATCTCTCACACGCATGCCGATTACCCCGCTGTCATCGAGCTGAAATACGACGCCAATGGCTGCATGACCAAAAATGAAAAAGGCCAGACGCTGAGCTACGACGCCCTGAATCGGCTGGCCAGCCTGAAAGACGCAGAGCACACCTATCTGTATCACTACGATCCTCAAGGCCGGTTGCGCTCGCGCAGCAAGTTGACCGAACGTACCGATTGGCACTATGACCCGAGCATGACCATGCCGTTGCTGGTCAGCGAACGCCGGGGCGAAAAAACCCTGCGTCTGTGCAGGCTTGCCGAAGAGGTTTGCGCAACTACACACCCGGATACCGACAAACCGCTGCTTATCTGCGCTGACCGTGTGGGTACACCGCTGATTACCCTGGACGGAACTCTGGATCCGAAACTGATCAAGTGCTCCCCCTTCGGCATCAGCGATGCACCTCTATCGGCGGCCTGGACTGGCGGGCTGTATGACGACGTCAGCGGCGTCTATCACTTGGGTGAACGCCAATACAGCCCCTCGCTCATGCGTTTCACCACGCCCGACAGCTGGAGCCCTTTCGGTGCCGGGGGGTACAACATTTATGCCTATCTGGATCCGGTCAATTGCCCTGATCCGAATGGACATATTTCGTTCTGGGGATGGGTGGGCATCGCAGCGGCCGTACTACTTGGCGTCGTCGTGGGAGTGCTGACCATGGGGGCTGGCGTGGCGGCGATCATGGCTACGGGCATGACGTTGGCAGCAGGCATGATGGTCGCAGGCGGCGCATTGATACTCGCTGCCGGCGTAGTCGGCATAGCTGCTGAAGTGGTGCGCGACCATGACCCTGCCACCGCCCGTACGCTCGACTGGGTGGCATTTGGCCTAGGCGTGGCAGGCGCTGTCCTCACCCTGGGTGCGGGCTTCGCTCGTGGAGCGGCACAAACAGCCTTGCGTGGCGTTCGCAGCGCGGCCCCCAGGGTCGGGAGAATGAGCGTATATGCCGTTCAAGAAAGAACGCTGGCTATCGAACTACAGCCGCTGGGTCAGACGCTGGGGGCTGGAGGGCGGACAATGCAAGCCGAGTTCATTGGTGGCTCAAGATATGCATTCAGCACTGCCTCGGACATGGTCAGCGGGGTGCAGAGCGTTGGCAGCACGCTGGCATTGGACTTGCTTTCACGTCTGGCTTCCACCGCCCCGTTCCGACTGGTTGGCATGACCATGGGCATGGAGGCGATGCTGGGCTTGGGCATCGGCGCCCGTCATCATCACGACCAGCAAGCCTGAGCAACGAGCACCTGTTGCATGCTTCCCTGCTGCGCCTGCCGGGCGCAGCAAGGGAAGCGCCCTACAGCCCCCGAGGGCTTCGTCAGATCACACCAGGGCCTTGTCCAGCGCGCGCTCGATCTCGCCCTTGATGGTCCCGCTCATCATCGACAGCATCATGCCCAGCTTCAGCTCGACACGGATGCTGTCCTCGCCGATGTGCACGCTGCCGTTGGCGCCGCTGCGCGCGACATCGACGCGGTCGCCATTCCAGGTGGCCTTGAGGTCGTACTCGCGCGACAGCTTGTCGACCAGGCTTTCAGCCTTGGCCCGGGCGGCTTCGCGACCGAGGGAATGTTTGCGTTCGACGCTGATCTGAGTCATGCGGGGTATCCAGGCAATGAAGACATAATCGGCATTATGCCCGCGCCCGCGAGACGGCACACCCCGCCAAGACAAATCCGCCCGTTCGCCCTAGAATGGCGGTAATTTTTTCCGGTGAAGCGATATGAACGACCAGCGCAAAGGCGACCACGCCGAACCCACCACCCACTTTGGCTACCAGGACGTCCCCGAGAGCCAGAAGGCGAAGAAGGTCGCCGAGGTCTTCCACTCCGTGGCCGCCAAGTACGACCTGATGAACGATGTGCTCTCCGGCGGCATGCACCGCCTGTGGAAGCGCTTCACCATCGAGCTGTCCGGTGTGCGCCCCGGCAACCGCGTGCTCGACATCGCCGGCGGCACCGGTGACCTGGCTGCCAAGTTCTCGCGACTGGTCGGCCCGACCGGCCAGGTGGTACTGGCCGACATCAACGAATCGATGCTCAAGGTTGGCCGCGATCGCCTGCTCGACCGCGGCGTGGCCGGTAATATCGAGTTCGTCCAGGCCGATGCTGAAAAGCTGCCCTTCCCCGACAACCACTTCGACTGCGTGACCATCGCTTTCGGCCTGCGCAACGTGACGCACAAGGATGAAGCCATCCGCTCGATGCTGCGTGTGCTCAAGCCCGGCGGCCGCCTGTTGGTGCTGGAGTTCTCCAAACCCACCAACAAACTGATGTCGCGCGCCTACGACGCCTACTCCTTCGCCTTCATGCCCCTGGCCGGCAAGCTGATCACCAACGACTCGGAAAGCTATCGCTACCTGGCCGAATCGATCCGCATGCACCCTGACCAGGAAACGCTGAAAAGCATGATGGTCGATGCCGGTTTCGACCGCGTCACCTACCACAACATGACCAGCGGCATCGTCGCCGTGCACCGGGGAATCAAACCCTGATGCTCCTGGCCGGGCTGCTCGCCAGCGTCGAGCACGGGCTCAACCGTGTGCTGCGTATGGACAGCACGGCGCTGCCGCGCCTGGGTGCACTGGAAGGCAAGGTGATCGCCATCGACTGCCGCCAGCCCGCCCTGCAGTTGTTCATCCTGCCCGATGACGAAGGCCTGATGCTCGCTGCGCATTGGGAGGGCGAGGTCGACTGCACCCTGCGTGCGCCGGCCGGCAGCCTGGCCCAGTTAGCCTTCGCCACGGACAAGAACGCCGTGCTGCACAGCCCGCAGGTCGAACTGCATGGCGACAGCGCGGTGTTGCTCGACCTGGTCGGCGTGCTCCAGGACCTGGAGCTCGACTGGGAGTACGAGCTGTCGCGCTGGCTGGGGCCGGTCCCCACCGCGCTGATCGCCGGCCACTTGCGCCTGCGCGCACGCTGGACCCGGCAGGGCCTGTCGCGGTTCAGCCAGAATCTGTCCGAGTACCTGGCCGAGGAATCGCGTACCCTGGTCGGGCAGCGCGAAGCCGAAGCGGCATTCAGCGAGCTCGATGCGCTGAAGGTCGATATCGAACGTCTCGAGGCGCGCATCCGTCGCCTTTCCCACACTCTTGATTCCAGCGATAACGCATGAAGCTGCTCGCCGTCCGCCGTCTGTTGCGCATCCAGCGCGTCGTGATCCGCTACCGCCTCGATGACCTGCTGTTCGACCTGCCCCTGCCCTGGTGGCTGCTGAGCATCCGCCTGCTGCTGCCCTGGCGCTGGCTGCCGCGCAAGCCCAGCGAGCTCAGCCGCGGCGCGCGCCTGCGCCTGGCCCTGCAGGACCTGGGGCCGATCTTCATCAAGTTCGGCCAACTGCTCTCCACCCGCCGCGACCTGCTGCCAACCGACGTCGCCGACGAGCTGATGCTGCTGCAGGACCGCGTGCCGCCATTCGACCCACAGAAAGCCGTGGCGCTGATCGAAGCGCAGCTCGGTGCGAAAGTCGGCGAGGTGTTCAGCCGCTTCGACGTCGAGCCACTGGCCTCGGCCTCGGTCGCCCAGGTACATGCGGCACGTCTCAAGAGCGGCGAAGAGGTGGTGGTCAAGGTGGTTCGCCCGGGGCTCAAGCCCGTGATCGCCCAGGACCTGGCGTGGTTGTTCCTGATCGCCAAGGTGGCCGAACGGGCCTCCGCCGATGCGCGCCGCCTGCACCCGGTGGAAGTGGTCAGCGACTACGAAAAGACCATCTACGACGAGCTCGACCTGCTGCGCGAAGCAGCCAACGCCAGCCAGCTGCGGCGCAACTTCGAAGGCTCGGATCTGATGTACGTGCCGCAGGTGTACTGGGACCTGTGCCGCCCGAAAGTGCTGGTGATGGAGCGCATCTACGGCGTGCCGGTCACCGACATGGCCACCTTGGCCGACCAGCGCACCGACATGAAGCTTCTGGCCGAACGCGGTGTCGAGGTGTTCTTCACCCAAGTGTTCCGTGACAGCTTCTTCCACGCCGACATGCACCCGGGCAACATCTTCGTCAGCACGGTCAAGCCGTGGAGCCCGCAGTACATCGCCATCGACTGCGGTATCGTCGGCAGCCTGACCGCCGAAGACCAGGACTACCTGGCACGCAACCTGATCGCCTTCTTCAAGCGCGACTACCGTCGCGTGGCGCAGTTGCACATCGATTCGGGCTGGGTGCCGGCACACACCAAGGTCAACGAATTCGAAGCGGCGATCCGCACCGTATGCGAGCCGATCTTCGAAAAACCGTTAAAGGATATTTCCTTCGGCCAGGTGCTGATGCGCCTGTTCCAGACGGCCCGTCGTTTCAATATGGAAGTTCAGCCGCAGTTGGTGCTGCTGCAGAAAACCCTGCTCAACATCGAAGGCCTGGGGCGCCAGCTGTACCCTGACCTGGACCTGTGGAGCACCGCCAAGCCCTATCTGGAACGCTGGATGCGCGAGCGCATGAGCCCCAAGGCGGTGTTCGGCAACCTCTATAGCCAGGCCGAGCAGTTGCCGCACCTGGCCGACATGACCCGCGACCTGCTCGAACGCTTGTCGCAACCGCACCTGCACGACCCGCAACTGCCAGAGCGCCGCCGGGCGGGCGACAACTGGGCGCTGCGCCTGCTCGGTGCCGGCCTGCTCGGTGGCGGCGCGACCCTGGCCGCCGGTGCCGCGAGCCTCAGCGCCCCGGCCGCCTGGCCTGCGTGGCTGATGCTGGCCGCCGGGCTCTACCTGATCGTGCGCCGATAGCCAGCCGCGCTGCTGGCTGGCACACTAGGCGCAAAGGGTCCGGTACGGGAGCGGGCCTGTTTTGGAGTCGACGATGAAAGACTGGCTGGACGAGATCAAGTGGAACAGCGATGGCCTGGTACCGGCGATCGCCCAGGACCACAAGACCGGGCGTGTGCTGATGATGGCCTGGATGAACCGTGAATCGCTCGCCCTGACTGCTGCCGAGAACCGCGCCATCTATTGGTCGCGCTCGCGGGGCAAGCTGTGGCGCAAGGGCGAAGAGTCCGGCCATGTGCAGAAACTGCATGAGCTGCGCCTGGATTGTGACGCCGACGTGGTCATCCTGATGGTCGAGCAACTGGGTCATATCGCCTGCCATACCGGCCGTGAAAGCTGCTTCTATCGTGTCTTCGAAAACGGTGAATGGAAGATCGTCGACCCAGTCCTGAAAGATCCTGACACTATCTACCACGCGGGGCACTGAACATGAGCGACACACTCGATCGCCTGGCCGAAGTGCTCGAACAACGCAAGCAGGCAGCCCCCGACAGCTCCTACGTGGCGAGCCTCTACCACAAGGGCCTGAACAAGATTCTGGAGAAGCTTGGCGAAGAGTCGATCGAGACGATCATCGCCGCCAAGGACGCCGCCGTGAGCAAGGATTACAGTGATGTCATCTATGAAACCGCCGACCTGTGGTTTCATAGCCTGGTGATGCTCAGCGCACTGGGGCAGCATCCACAGGCGGTACTGGACGAACTCGACCGCCGCTTCGGGCTTTCCGGACATGACGAGAAGGCCGCGCGCCAACCGACCTGATCGCCATGCCCCTGCAGGAGCGGGCTCGCCCTGCGATAACGCCCGCTCAGGCTACACATCATTCAAGGGAGTACACCATGGGTATCTTTGACTGGAAACACTGGATCGTCCTGCTGGTCGTCGTAGTGCTGGTGTTCGGCACCAAGAAGCTGAAGAACTTCGGCAGCGACCTGGGCGAATCGATCAAGGGCTTTCGCAAGGCCATGAACGAGGAAGAGAGCAAGCCTGCCGAGCAGACTCCGCCGCCTGTACAGCCGTCCGTGCAACCCACCCAGCAGCCGCACAACACCGCGCCGCTGAGCCAGCCGCACACCATCGAGGGCCAGGCTCAGCCGGTCCAAGAGCCACAACGGAAAGACTGACCCATGTTCGGCATCAGCTTCAGCGAGCTGCTGCTCGTCGGCCTGGTTGCCCTGCTGGTGCTCGGCCCCGAGCGCCTGCCTGGCGCCGCGCGTACCGCGGGGTTGTGGATCGGCCGGCTCAAGCGCAGCTTCAACAGCATCAAGATGGAAGTCGAGCGCGAGATCGGTGCCGATGACATCCGCCGCCAGTTGCACAACGAGCACATCCTGCAGATGGAACAGGAAGCCAAGCGCATCCTCAACCCGCAGACACCGCCCGCGCAGCCCGTGAACACGACGGCCGCGAGCGAGACTCCCGCACCTGCCGCCGACGCCAATGCCGCCCCTGCGGCGCCCACGACCACCCCTGAGCCGCACCAGCCGCCCCGAGCCCCATGAGCGAAACTCCGGAACACGACCAGCCCATGCCGCTGGTCTCGCACCTGACCGAACTGCGCACCCGCCTGCTGCGTTGCGTAGGCGTTATCTTCCTGATCTTCGCCGGGCTGTTCTCCTTCGCCCAGCAGATCTACACCCTGGTCTCGGCACCCTTGCGTGCGCACCTGCCGGCCAATGCGACGATGATCGCCACCGACGTGGCATCCCCGTTCCTCACGCCGTTCAAGCTGACCATGATCGTCTCGCTGTTCCTGGCCATCCCGTTCATCCTCCAGCAGATCTGGGGCTTCATCGCACCGGGGCTGTATCGCCATGAAAAGCGCATCGCCATCCCGCTGCTGATTTCCAGCATCATCCTGTTCTACGCCGGCATGGCCTTCGCCTACTTCCTGGTGTTCCCGCTGATCTTCGGCTTCTTCGCCAGCGCCACCCCTGAAGGGGTGTCGATGATGACCGACATCGCCAGCTACCTCGACTTCGTCATGACCCTGTTCTTCGCCTTCGGCGTCGCCTTCGAGATTCCGGTGGCGGTGGTGCTGCTGGTGTGGATCGGCGTTGTCGATGTGAAATACCTGAAGAAGATCCGGCCCTACGTGATCATCGGCTGCTTCGTGGTCGGCATGATCCTCACCCCGCCGGACATCTTCTCGCAAACGCTGCTGGCCGTGCCCATGTGGCTGCTGTTCGAGATCGGCGTGCTGTTCGGCGGCCTGATCCGCAAGCGCAGCCATCCGCAGGATGAAGCCGCGGACGACCACAACGACCAGCCACCAGCGACCCAGGCGTGAACCTGCTGCTGCTCGAGGAGGCCGACTTCGCCGCGGCCGACCGTGTCGTACTGGCCGACCGCCGCTTCACGCACATGCAGGACATCCACCGCGTGGCGGTGGGCGACACCCTGCGCGTGGGCCGCATCGGCGGCCTGATGGGCCAGGCCGAGGTGATCCGCCTGGAGGGCCACGAAGCCGAGCTGCGGGTCAGCTTCGATCAGGAGCCACCAGCGAAGCTGCCGCTCACTCTGGTGCTGGCCGTCCCCCGCCCCAAGATGCTGCGCCGTCTGTTCCAGACCATCGCCACCCTCGGCGTGCCGCGGTTGATCCTGGTCAACAGCTACAAGGTCGAGAAAAGCTTCTGGCAGACGCCGTTCCTGCAGCCGGACAGCATCCGCGAGAACCTGATCCTGGGCCTTGAGCAGGCCCGTGACACCGTGCTGCCGGAAATCATCATCGAAAAGCGCTTCAAACCCTTCGTCGAAGACCGGCTGCCCACCATCGCCGACGGCACGCTCGGCCTGGTTGGCCATCCCGGCCCCTACCCGGCCTGCCCACGCGCGGTGCAAGGGCCGGTGACCCTGGCGATCGGTCCGGAAGGCGGTTGGATTCCCTACGAAGTGGAACTGCTGGGCAAGGCCGGCCTGGCCCCCGTACAACTGGGCGAACGCATCCTGCGCGTGGAAACGGCGGTCACGGCCCTGCTTTCCCGAATATTCTGACCATTTGGTCAACATCCTGCCATCAAGTTTCTCCCCAACAGGCCGATGGCCTTGCAACACAAGAAAATTCTGGCTTTTCAAGTCGCCGGGGAGATCGTCATGTACGGAAAGGTTGTCCAGTCGCTGGGAAACGTGAGCGTCAGTCGCAAACTGGGGGCCGGCTTCGGCCTGGTACTGTTGTTGACCATGGCCATCACCGCCACAGGCTGGCGCGGCATGGACTCGATCATCGACCGCGGTGACAAGCTGGGCAACATCTCCTTGATCCTCGGCTACAGCCAGGACCTGCGCATCGCCCGCCAGCAGTACGAACGCAATCGCGACGACGCATCGGCGGGCGAGCTGGAAAAAGCGCTCGGCAAGCTCGAGCAGCAGGTCGAGATGATGCTCGAGCAGATCGAGCATCCGCAGGATCACCAGCGCCTGGAGCAGCAGCGTCAAGCCGTGCGCCAATACCGCCAGGCCTTCCTCGAGCTCAAGCAGGCCGGCCAGCGCCGTGAAGCCGCACGCAGTGTGCTGGGTGACAGCGCCGACAAGGCCGCTGCGCTGATCGGCCAGGTGCAGCAACGCCTTGCGCAAGGTGGCGACATCAGCCTCTATCAACAGATCGTGCAGGCCAGCGCCTTGCTCCAGCAGGCGCGCTTCCAGGTCCGTGGCTACACCTATAGCGGCAAGGCCGAATTCCAGCAGACCGCGCTGGATGCCATCGATCAGGCGCTTGCTGTGCTCAAGGCCCTGCCGGCCAGGGTGCCCGCCGAATACGCCGCCAGTCTCGATGATGCCGCCAATGCCATGGGCGCCTATCGCGATGCGGTGAACCAGTTCGGCGCAGCGCAGACCAGCGCCGAGCAGACCTTGCAACGCATGGTTGTACAGGGCCAGGTGTTGATGGATGCCGGTGCGCAGATGACCGCATCGCAGACCGCCGTGCGCAACAGCGGTGCCCTGCAGGCCAAGACCCTACTGGGCGGAGCCAGTGCCCTGGCCCTGCTGCTAGGCATCATTGCCGCCTGGGCCATTACCCGGCAGATCGTCGTGCCCCTGCGCCAGACCCTCAGCGCAGCCGAACGCGTGGCCAGCGGTGACTTGAGCCAGGACCTGCAGGTGCAACGTCGCGACGAGCTCGGCCAACTGCAGGCCAGCATGCAACGCATGACCCAGGGCCTGCGCGAACTGATCAGCGGTATCGGCGACGGCGTCACCCAGATCGCCAGCGCTGCCGAAGAGCTGTCGGCCGTCACCGAGCAGACCAGCGCAGGGGTCAACAACCAGAAAGTCGAGACCGATCAGGTCGCGACCGCCATGAACGAAATGGCAGCCACCGTGCAGGAAGTAGCGCGCAACGCCGAGCAGGCGTCGGAAGCGGCGCTGATGGCCGATCAGCAGGCTCGCGAGGGTGATCGGGTGGTCGGCGAGGCCATCGCCCAGATCGAGCGCCTGGCCAACGAAGTGGGTAACTCCAGCGAAGCGATGAACCAGCTCAAGGCCGAGAGCGACAAGATCGGCAGCGTGCTCGACGTGATCAAGTCGGTCGCCCAGCAGACCAATCTGCTGGCCCTCAACGCCGCCATCGAAGCTGCACGCGCAGGCGAGGCTGGTCGCGGATTCGCCGTGGTCGCCGATGAAGTACGCAGCCTGGCGCAGCGCACCCAGCAGTCGACCGAGGAGATCGAGGAATTGATCGCCAACCTGCAGAGCGGCACCCAGCGGGTATCCAGTGTGATGGACAGCAGCCGCGAACTCACCGACAGCAGCGTCGAACTGACCCGTCGCGCCGGCAGCTCGCTGGATACCATCACCCGCACCGTGTCGTCGATCCAATCGATGAACCAGCAGATCGCTACGGCGGCAGAGCAGCAGAGCGCGGTGGCCGAAGAGATCAACCGCAGCGTGATGAATGTACGGGATATTTCCGACCAGACCTCGGCGGCCAGTGAAGAGACTGCCAGCTCCAGCGTCGAGCTGGCGCGGCTCGGCACCCACCTGCAAGGCCTGGTAGCCCGCTTCCGTCTCTGAGCGCCGCCAGGCAAGGAATAATCACTACCTGCCAGTGGAACTTTCCCACAGGATTTACAGGTCGAGTCCCACGCGCGCTCTGCCGATGAGCAGAAGGACCATGCTGGCAACCTACCAGCATGGTCCTTCTCTCATATGGATGGAGACTCGCCATGTTCGGATATCTCAATCGCCGCCTCGCCAACCTCAGCGTGCGACTCAAACTCACCCTCGGCTTCGCCGTGGTACTGTTGCTCACACTCGCGACCACCGTCAGCGGCTGGCGCGCCCTGGACGGTGCCATCGAACGCTCGCAGCAACTCAGCGAAATCGTCCGTATCAATGACCTGACCAAGGACCTGCGCGCCGAACGTATCACGTTCCGCGTACTGTCCGACGACACTAGCAAGGCCCGCATCGGTACTACCCTGGATCAACTCGACAGCATGCTGACCCTGCTCCAGCAGCGCAGTGGCGTCGACGAGTCGCGCCGCTTGCTCACGGAAAAACTGCAGCAACTGCAGCGCCTGCGCGAGAGCTTCAACGAGCTGCTGCAGGCGGTCGACAATCGCAGCCGCTTGCGCAACATCATGCAGGATCGCGACCGGGTTCTCGGCGAAGTCATCGACAACCTGCAGACCCAGGCTCTGCTCAAGCTCCCAGCCGATGGACAACAGAACGGTCTGCTCGGACTAATGGACACACTCACCCGCCAGGTCGACAGCGCCAACCAGCAAAGCCTGGTCCCCGCCTACACCTTCTCGCCGGTCGAGGATTTCGCCAAGGTTGGCGAGGCTTCGCTCGATGCTGCGCAGGCCAGCCTGCAACAAATGCTCACCGCCCTCACCCCGCTCGCGCTGCCAAGCGAGCTCATGGCGCGTCCACAGCAAGCCCTGACCGAGTACCGCGCCAGTCTTGAGCAATACCGTCAGGCGGCAATCCGCGCCGAACAGTTGCAGAACAGCATGGAAACTGCGGGCAACGACCTCAGGGCTGCGAGCCTGACACTGGCCGAACAAAAAATCGCCCAACGCGACCATGAAGCCGTAGCCGCTCGCTCACTGCTGACCAGCGTGGCACTGCTGGCCTTGGCTGTGGGCGTGCTGGCCGGCTGGCTGATCACCCGGCAGATCACCGAGCCACTGCGCCAGACCCTGGCCCAGGCCGCCCGCATCGCTCGCGGCGACCTCAGCCAAGTGGAAACGGTGGCGCGTCGCGACGAAATGGGCCAGTTGCAGCGCAGCATGTGCGAGATGACGCTGAGCCTGCGCCAGCTGATCGGCGGCATCGACCAGAGCGTCGAGCACTTGTCACAAGCGGCCTCGCAACTGGCCGGGGCCAGCGCAGACACGCTCGAGCGCATCACTCAGCAGCGCGAGGAAACCGACCAGGTGGCCACGGCCATGAACCAGATGAGCGCGACCGTGCAGGAAGTGGCGCAGAACGCCGAACATGCCTCATTGGCCGCAACCGACGCTGACCAGCAGGCACAAATGGGCGATCAGGTGGTGGCCGAAGCCATCGCGCGTATCGAACAGCTGGCAATGCAGATGGACCGTTGCCTCACCTCGATGCAACACCTGGCGGGAGAAAGCCAACGGATCGGCAGTATCCTCGACGTGATCAAGTCGGTTTCCGAACAGACCAACCTGCTGGCCCTCAATGCGGCCATCGAAGCGGCACGTGCCGGCGAAGCCGGTCGCGGGTTCGCGGTAGTGGCCGACGAAGTACGGGGCCTGGCCCAGCGCACCCAACAGTCGACCGAGGAGATCGAGCACCTGATCGAGAGCCTGCACCAGGGCACCGATGAAGTCACTTCACTGCTCGACAGCAGCAAGACCCTGACCGAGCAGAGCGTGGAGCTGAGTCGCCGCGCGGGCGATGCACTGGGGCAGATCACCCGGACCGTGTCGAACATCCAGGGGATGAACCAGCAAATCGCCACCGCCAGCGAAGAGCAGAGCGTGGTGGCCGAACAGATCAACCGCAGCGTGATCAGTGTGCGCGAGGCTTCCGATCACACCAGTTCGGCGAGCGAACAGACGGCCACTTCCAGTGGTGAACTACAGCAGCTGGGACAGCAGTTGCGGGGGATGGTGGGGCGATTCAGCCTGTAGGAACAGTGGAGTATCTTGCGCGCGCAAGCTCGCGCCCACAGGAGGCCGGGCTTGCCCACGCAAAGAGCGATCCGATCAAAGCACCTGGCGCAAGAACGCCTGGGCCCGCGGATCCCTCGGCGCCGCGAAGAACGCAGCGGGTGCCGAATCTTCCAGCAACTTGCCATGATCGAAGAACAGCACCCGGTCAGCCACCTCACGGGCAAAGCCCATCTCATGGGTCACGCAGACCATGGTCATGCCTTCCTGGGCCAGGGTCTTCATGACATCCAGCACCTCGCCGACCATCTCGGGGTCGAGCGCCGAGGTCGGTTCGTCAAACAGCATCACCTTCGGGTCCATCGCCAGGGCGCGGGCAATGGCCACCCGCTGCTGCTGGCCCCCCGAGAGGCGAGAGGGGTATTCATTGACCTTCTGGCCAATGCCGACCTTCTCCAGCAGTGCACGGGCCTTGGCTTCGCGGTCGGCCTTGCTACGTTTGCGCACCACCTTCTGCGCCAGGCACAGGTTCTCCAGCACGGTCATGTGCGGGAACAGGTTGAAGTGCTGGAACACCATGCCGACTTCACGGCGGTAGGCATTGATGTCGGTCTTGGGGTCTTCCAGGCGCAGCCCATCAATGGCCACGTGGCCTTCGTCGAAATGCTCCAGGCCGTTCAGGCAACGCAGGAAGGTCGACTTGCCGGAACCCGAGGGGCCCAACACCACCACCACCTCGCCCTTGGCAACCTGGGTGGAGACGTTGTCCACCGCACGCACCACCTGGCCACGGGTGTCGAAGACTTTCAGCAGGTCACGGACTTCAATCACTTTGCGCAAGCCTCCGCTCGAGCCGGCTGGCAATGTGCGACAGCGGCAGGTTGATCAGCAGGTACAGGCCTGCCACGCAGAACCAGATCTCGAAGGTCGAGAACGACGTGGTGATCGCCTCGCGACCGCTCTTGGTCAGCTCGGTAATGGCGATCACCGACACCAGCGAGGTGTCCTTGACCAGGCTGATGAACTGCCCCGCCAGTGGCGGCAGCACACGCTTGAACGCCTGGGGCAGGATCACATGGCGCATCGACTGGCTGGCATTCAGGCCCAGCGAGCGCGCCGCTTCGTTCTGCCCCTTGGCGATCGACTGCACACCGGCACGGACGATCTCGGCCACATAAGCGCCGGTGAACAGCGCCAGCGCCGCCACCCCGGCGAACTCGCGGGACAGGTTGAGCACGGTGCCGATGAAGAAATAGAAGATGAAGATCTGCACCAGCAGCGGCGTACCGCGCACCAGTTCGACATAGACCGTGGACAGGTCGCGCAGGGTCGGGTTGCTCGACAACCGGCACAGCCCGGCGAACAGGCCGATCACCAGGCCGAACGCACCGGAAAGCACCGAGATCCACAAGGTGGTCCACAGGCCCCAGGCCAGCGGGCCGGCCGCCCAGTGGCGGGTGACGCCGATCTGGTCGCCCTCGGCGACATCGTCACCACGGCTCAGTTGCAGACTGTCCTTGACCACCTCCAGCACTTGTACCTCGCCGTCCTCGCTCTTGAGCGTGACGCGGGCGTCGTTGCCGGACACGACGATCTCCTCGACGGTGCCGTAGGCCGCGGCGCGCTGCACGTCTTCGGCCTGGAAGGCGAAGTACTGCGGCACACGGTTCCAGCGCCACTCGTAAGAGATCATCGAGGTGGCCATGTACAGACTGAACGCCAGGCCCACCAGCACCAGCGCGGTGAGCGCGTGCCAGGGCCACTGGGCTTTCTTGTGTTTGATCACGTGGGTGCTTCCGTAAATGCGAACGCGCAGGGGTTGCCTGCGCGTCAGGGTCATCGCCAGGGCTTGTGGTCCGGGCTCTTATTCCATGTCCTTCAGCCAGTCGGTCTTCTTGAACCACTTGTCGTGAATACGATCGTAGGTCCCGTCGTGCTTGATCTGGTGCAGGAAGTTGTTGATGAAGTTGATGCTGTCGTAGTCGCCCTTCTTCAGGCCGAATGCCAGCGGCTCGTAGGTGAAGGGTTCTTCCAGGTAGACCAGCTTGCCGGCGCCGGCCTTGTTCACCGCGACCACGTTGTACGGCGCGTCGTAGACGAAGGCATCGGCCTTGCCGTTGACCACGTCCATCACCGCTTCCTGCTCGTTGTCGTAGCCGTGGTACTTGGCCTTGCTGATCAGCTTCTTGGCGACCATCTCGCCGGTGGTGCCGAGCTTGGAGGTCAGGCGGTACTTCTCGTTGTTCAAGTCCTTGTACGACTTGATCTCGCCTGCCAGCTCCTTGCGGATCAGCAGGGTCTGGCCAACCACGATGAAGGGTTCGCTGAAGTTCAGGCGCAGGTTGCGTTCCTGGGTCAGGGTCATGCCGCTGCCGATCATGTCGAACTTGTCGGTCAGCAGGGCCGGGATGATGCCGTCATAGGCGGTGGAGACGGTTTCGAGCTTGACGCCCATGGACTTGGCCATCGCCTTGAGGATGTCGACCTCGAAGCCGACGATCTCGCCGCGCTTGTTGGTCATCTGGAACGGCATGTAGGTCGGGTCCATACCCACGCGCAGGGTGCCGCGCTTGACCGCATCATCGATGGCGCCCGCCTGGGCGGTTGTGACCGCGATCAGCGCGGTGACGCCGAGCAGCATGCGCGACAGGTATTTCTTCATCATCACCAGGTCCCCTAGCAAGAAGTACGCAGAATTTTATTGTGTGCACGATCGTTCCGACCGGTGCGTTGTGTCGGGACGGATGCTAACGCATGCAGGCCCTGGGACCTAGAGCCGGTGGGGACTTTGTTGGCCAAAAATCATGGTGGTAGAAAAAGCTTCGCGGGCAAGCCCCCCTCCTACAAAGCCTGTAGGAGCGGACTTGCCCGCGAATGCGATGGATCAGGCGCCGACGAGTGCCGGCTGACCTTCACCTTCAGGATGCAGCGGCAGCAGCGGCGAGTGCGGATCGTTGGCGATGGAGTTGCGCCACACTTTGATCCACGCCTCGTTCTGCTCGGTCCACACCCGCTCGTGCAGGCGCGACAGCGCCACCGGGTCGCTCAGCAGGGCCAGGCGAGTGTTGCCGTCGATCCCCTTGGGGCCGGCTTCCAGCGCCTTGGCGATGCGTTCGGCGCGCAGCGTCTCGATCGCGGCAGAATGACCGTGACGGGCCGTACCCATGGCGCAGGCCAGGGCGTTCTGACGCGGATCGACCACGGCGCGAACGAAGCCATCCTTCAGGGCGTGCCAGCGGTTCTCGTGGGTGTACTGGTCGGTTGCCAGCAGCTCGTGCGGCGTGGCGTATTCCTCGGGAATCAGGAACAAGCGCTCGTCCTTGGCCGCCAGGCCCAGACGCACACGGCTGGAGATCACCGAAACCGGGATCGACAGCACCAGCGAGCCGACGATCGGCGCCAGCCACCACAGGAAGCTCGGATTCAGCCAAGCCACCAGCGCAGCCCAGGCGATACCCAGCAAGGTCTGCGGGCCATGACGCCGCACCGCTTCGCTCCACGGGGTGGAATCGTCGTCACGCTGCGGCGAATTCCAGGTCGCTGCCCAGCCGAGGAACGCAGCCAACACGAAGCGGGTGTGGAAGATCATCCGCACCGGCGCCAGCAACATGGAGAACAGCATCTCCATCAGCATCGACAGGGTCACCCTGATTCGCCCGCCGAACTCGGTCGCGCCCTTGGCCCAGATCAGGATGATGCTGAGCAGCTTGGGCAGGAACAGCAGCACGATGGTGGTGGAGAACAGCGCGATGGCTTTTTCCGGGTGCCACTGCGGCCACAGCGGATACAGCTGGAACGGCTCGATGAAGTACTGCGGCTCCATCAGCGTGTTGGTTGCCAGCAACGCGGTCGACAGCACCAGGAACAGGAACCACAGCGGTGCCGACAGGTACGACATCACCCCGGTGAGGAACACCGCGCGGTGCACCGGGTGCATGCCCTTGACCAGGAACAGGCGGAAGTTCATCAGGTTGCCGTGGCACCAGCGCCGGTCGCGCTTGAGCTCATCGAGCAGGTTCGGCGGCAGCTCTTCATAGCTGCCCGGCAGGTCGTAGGCGATCCACACGCCCCAGCCGGCACGGCGCATCAGCGCCGCTTCGACGAAGTCGTGGGACAGGATCGCGCCGGCGAAGGCGCCCTTGCCCGGCAATGGCGCCAAGGCGCAGTGCTCGATGAAGGGCTTCATGCGGATGATCGCGTTGTGCCCCCAGTAATGCGATTCGCCCAGCTGCCAGAAGTGCAGGCCAGCGGTGAACAGCGGGCCGTACACACGGGTGGCGAACTGCTGCATGCGCGCATACAGCGTGTCCATGCCAGAAGCCTTCGGCCCGGTCTGGATGATACCGGCGTCCGGGTTGGCCTCCATCAGGCGCACCAGGCTGCTCAGGCACTCACCGCTCATCACGCTGTCGGCGTCGAGCACGACCATGTACTTGTATTCGCCCCCCCAGCGACGGCAGAAGTCGTCGAGGTTGCCGCTCTTGCGCTTCACGCGGCGCCGGCGGCGGCGATAGAAGATACGACCGAAGCCTTTCGCCTCACGGCACACCTCGAGCCACGCCTGTTGCTCGGCAACGGCGATGTCGGTGTCGTTGGTGTCGCTGAGCACGAAGAAGTCGAAGCGGTCCAGGTTGCCGGTGGCGGCCACCGACTCGAAGGTCGCGCGCAGGCCAGCGAAGACCCGTGGCACATCCTCGTTGCAGATCGGCATGACGATCGCGGTGCGGGCATCGGCCGGGATCGGCTCGTTGCCGGCACTGCTGCCGGAAATCTTGTACTTGTCGCGGCCGGTGAGCAGCTCGAGGAAGCCCATCAGCGCGGTCCAGAAGCCCGCCGACACCCAGCAGAACAGGATGCCGAAGAGAATCAGGATGGAGGTCTGCAAGGCATAGGGCCAGACTTGCACGACGGTGTCCCAGATCGGCTGGTTGACCACTTCGTCCAGGTCGACGAACGACCAGCCCTGGTACGGCAGGATGCCCTTCATGTACCAGCCGGCGACGATGGTCTGGCCGATCATCAGCGCCAGCAGGATGTAGCGGCGCAACGAACCGACCCGGCGCCAGCGTGCCGGCGGCAACTCGCGCTTGGGCGGTTGCGGGGCGTTGGTGCGGCCAGTCATGCGCCGCCACATGCGCACCAGGATATTGGTGCGCCAGGGCTCGGGCAGGACCTTGGTACGCTTGATCGGCGGGGCGATCTTCAGGCACAGGCGGCCACCGCCGTCGACGCCGAGCATCTCGGCCTCTTCGAGCTCGGCGGCACTGCCAACCGTCAGACGGGAACCCACCGAAGCCTGGACGGCCTCGGTGGCGCTGGCGGCCGGATCGGCCGCCAGGCGTTGGTGCAGCTCGCTGAAGGAAGAGCAGCTGGCGAGCTCCGCTCGCTGCTCGTCGCTCAGAGGGAGGTGGGCCAGGTACTCGCCAAGCGATTCCGGCCTTGCGCTTGAGTTACTCATCGGCAGGCAACTGATAGCTCCAGGTTTCGGTCAGCACCTTCTCGGTGGTGGCCGGGGCCCCGTTGGTGGACGCCGCGTCGGCGGCTGGTTGCTCGGCAGGCGTCTCGGCCTTCTCGGCCTTGGCATGCTGAGCCTTGGCGTGCTTGGCGGCCGCCTTGTCCTGCTTGGTTTCGGCAGGTTTGGTTTCCTTCGGCGCCTCGACCGGAACATCGCGTACCAGCGCGGCACGCATCTCGGTGGACTTCTTCGGATCCTTGACCTTCAACCGCAGGGTCAGACGCCAGCCCTTGATCTCAGGGTTGTAGCGTAGATTGTTCTCGACCAGCTCGGCATTGTCGCCCACGCTGACCTGGCTGCGCACCGCGGTGTCTTCCGGCAATGCCGCCAGCACCGGGCCGTTGAAGTCGACCAGGAAAGCCACGCTGCCATCGGCCTGACGGATCAGGTTGGCTTGCTTGACGTCACCGGTGGAACGCAGGGTCTGCTTGACCCAGCCGAGGTCCTGGGCCTGGAACTTGGGCTCGCTGATGGTCCAGTGCAGGCGGTAGTTGTACTCGAACGGCTTGCCTGGCTCAGGCAGGGTTTCCGGGCTCCAGAAAGCAACGATGTTGTCGTTGGTCTCGTCGGCGGTCGGAATCTCGACCAGGTCGACGGTACCCTTGCCCCAGTCGCCCTTGGGCTCGATCCAGGTACTTGGACGCTTCTGGTAGTTGTCGTCGAGGTCTTCGAAGTCGCTGAAGGCGCGCTGGCGCTGCATCAGGCCGAAACCACGCGGGTTCTCGACGCTGAAGTTGCTGACTGCCAGGTGTTTCGGATTGTTCAGCGGACGCCACAGCCATTCGCCGTTGCCGGCGTGAATCGACAGGCCCTCGGAGTCATGCAGCGCCGGACGGTAGTTCTGTACCTTCGACGGCTGGTTCGGGCCGAACAGGAACATGCTGGTCAGCGGGGCGATGCCCAGGCGGCTGACGTGATCGCGCAGGAACACCTTGGACTTGACGTCGACGATGGTGTCGTCGCCTGGACGCACGGTCAGCTTGTAGGCGCCGGTGGAACGTGGCGAATCGAGCAGTGCGTAGATCACCAGGTGCTTGTCGGCGGGCTTGGGCTTCTCGATCCAGAACTCGCGAAAGCGCGGGAACTCTTCGCCGGACGGCAGCGCGGTGTCGATGGCCAGGCCACGGGCAGACAGGCCATAGGCGTGCCCCTTGCCGACCACGCGGAAGTAGCTGGCGCCCAGCAGGGTCATGATCTCATCCTGCTTGTCAGGCTTGTTGATCGGGTAGAGCACGCGGAAACCGGCGTAGCCGAGGTTCTTGGTGGCATCGGCGTCATGCGGTACGTCGCCGAACTCGAAGCGGCTCGGGTCGTACTTGATCTCTTCGACCTTCTTGGCGGTGATCTCGTTGATGGTCACCGGCGTGTCGAAGTGCATGCCCTGATGATAGAAGGAGAGCTTGAACGGGGTCTTGTCATTCGCCCATTCGGCCTTTTCCTGGATGAAGCGGATTTTCTGATAGTCCGCGTACTTCATGTCGCGGAACACCGGAGGCAGGTTGCTCTTCGGTGCTTCGTACTTCTGGCCGGCCAGATCCTTTGCCTTGGCTGCAACATCGTCAAGATTGAATGCCCACAGCTGGCCAGCGCTCATCAGGCCAACCAGCGCTGCGCCTGCCAACAAGGCCGTGCGCAGCCGATTGCCGGGGATTCTTGGTGCATTACAGGGACTTACAATCACGAGCAACCCTCGCCGTAAACAGATCATGAAACCAACGGCCAGCGACCAATGCCGGGTTGGCGAGCACTGTTCGGACCCCGCAAGGGCGCAATGATTCCCCAAACGGATCCAGACAATGCTCGAGTCAGAGTGAAACGAACCTGCGAACGCAGGCTCACGCAGCGCGCGATTATCCAGCAGGCTGCGTTACAACGCATCAGGCTGGACAAACTATTTATCGTACAAAACCCCTTGTTTTCCTACAAACAAGGGGTTTTTGCGGCTCATATTTGTAACATAAATGTTACGGGGCCATCATTGACCAGGTGAACCTGCATGTCTGCACCAAAACGGCCACTCTCGACGTCCGAGTGCTGAAGCTTAGCCTGCTGCAAAAGATAGTCGAAAAGCTCGGCCCCCAGTGCAGGCGGCGCCGCTGTCGAAAAACCCGGCCGCATGCCACTACGGGTGTCGGCTGCCAGGGTGAACTGCGACACCAGCAGCAGCCCGCCGCCGATATCCTTGAGCGACAGGTTCATCTTGCCTTGCGGGTCGCTGAACACCCGGTAGTTCAGCAGCTTGTGCAAAAGCTTATCGGCATGTTCGCGGGTATCTTCAGGCTCGACCGCCACCAGCACCAGCAAACCCTGGTCTACGGCGCCGACGATCTCGCCCTCGACTTCGACCCGTGCTGCGCGTACACGCTGCAGCAGGCCCTTCATGCTTCTTCCAGGGGCAGGTCGAGCAGGCGACGCGCCATCTGGTCTGCGGCGCGTACCAGGGCATCGGTGATGCCTGGCTCGGACGCGGCGTGCCCAGCATCGCGGATCACCTTGAGTTCGCTGTTCGGCCAGGCCTGGTGCAGCTCCCAGGCGTTGTCCAGCGGGCAGATCACGTCATAGCGTCCATGCACGATCACCGCCGGCAGATGGGCGATCTTCGGCAGGTCGCGGATCAGCTGGTCCGGCTCGAGGAAGGCATTGTTCATGAAGTAGTGGCATTCGATACGGGCGATCGACAGCGCACGCTGAGGCTCGGAGAAGCGATCGACCACCAGCGGGTTGGGACGCAGCGTGGCAGTACGGCCTTCCCAGGTCGACCAGGCCTTGGCGGCTTGCATCTGGGCGATCTGGTCGTGGCCGGTCAGGCGCTTGTGGAAAGCCTTTACCAGGTCGCCGCGCTCATCGGCCGGGATCGGCGCGATGTAGTCCTGCCAGTAGTCGGGGAACAGACGGCTGGCGCCCGCCTGATAGAACCATTCTATTTCCTGGGGACGGCACAGGAAGATCCCACGCAGGATCAGGCCATGCACGCGCTCGGGGTGAGTCTGGGCGTAGGCCAGCGCCAGCGTCGAGCCCCAGGAGCCACCGAACAGTACCCATTTGTCGATGCCCAGGTGCTCGCGGATGCGCTCCAGGTCTTCGATCAGGTGCCAGGTGGTGTTGTTCTCCAGGCTCGCGTGTGGCGTGGAGCGTCCACAGCCGCGCTGGTCGAAGGTGATGATGCGGTAGAGGTTGGGGTCGAAGTAGCAACGACTCTGGGCGTCGCAGCCCGAGCCCGGACCTCCGTGGATGAACACCACCGGCAAACCTTCAGGCGAACCACTTTCATCGACATACAACACGTGCGGCGCTTCTACGGCCAGATCGTGCCGGGCGTAGGGTTTGATCTGCGGGTAGAGGGTCTGCATTGCGCACTCCGTGTGAGGATTGTTCGGCCGAGGGCCATCATAAACCTGAATTGCGCTTTGAGCATGTACCCGTGTGATGGGCCTGCCAGATCATTGCCCCACGGCCCCTATAAACTGTTATGTCAGCCTGGCCTGCGCGGCTCACTAGCATCGGTGATTTCCCCATGAGACACCGCCATGAACCCAGCAGCCCCCCTCACGCCCCACGCCTTGATCGAACACAAGATGCCGTCGTGGATGCACACGACCCCTGCCCAGGCGCACGCCATCATGCGCGAAACCCTCAAAACACCGCCGGCCTGGTTCGCGCAGGCCAACGCGACTACCCGTGACCTTGCCCAGGCCTATACCGACTACCAGGCCCACGGCACCGAGCTCAATGCGCAACTGGGTGCGCTCCCGGCACTGACAGCGTTCGCCAGCCAGCATCTGGGCGAGGCGATTCAAAAGCGGTTCGCGTTGTCCCTCGACGTATCCACCCACTACCTGATCAATGCCAGCAAGGCAGAAGCCTACAAACTGCAGTTGGAAGGCGACCCCGTCGTCAACGGACAGCGTGCGTTGAAACTGGCCACTCAATCGCTGCTGCACTGCGCACTGCAGAATTTCGAGGAGGCCGAAGCCGAGCCCAATGGGCTAGATGGACAATGGCTCAGCGCAGCCGTTGTCGACAGCAACACGTTTACGTTCCTTACGCCGGACGGAAAGCAACTCTCCATTGTTCCCCACGAGTTCGCGGCCCTGAGCCGTGAGCTGGACATCGGCGGCCAGTACCAGACGCTGATCGGCGACGTGTTGAACTCCGCGGCACCAGCGCTGCGCGCGACCGAACAGGCGGCCTTGCGCGTGGAGGTGCACAAAGCCTACCTCAGCCATGCGATCGACGCCGAATTGCACTCGATACTGCTCGCCCTCGTCGAGGACAAGCCAGCCGAGTACCAGGGCAGCCCGGTGCGTTGCGCCGGGCTGGCCCTGTTCGGGGTGCCGTTGACCGGGGCCATGGTCATCGGCGCCGTCCCCTCTCCCGAGCAGCTATTGACCTACGATCCACTGCTATTGCCGCACAAAGGCCTCCTCGTCACCTACCTGCCCGGCAGCGACACCCCCTTGCAGCAGCACCATTCGGTGCACGAGGCACAGGCCCACTTGCGCGAACAGCTGTGGATGATGCCGGTCGATCAGCTCAAGCGCGCAGTGCCGGCGCGTGACAGCGCCACCTTCTTCGAAAAGCTGCGCGACTGCCTGCAACCGGTCGACTGGAGCACCGTACAACCTAGCCCCGACGGCCAAGGCAGCCAGGTCGAGCGGGTCCGCGACCCAGAGGCCTGGGTTCCGGTGACCCTGGAGCCCTTGCGCCAGCCGCTGCTCAGCCATCAGGTCGAGCACAAGCAGCAGCGGCTCAAGGACGACGCGGCATTCCACGCGGTGCCCACCGCCGTCGAGGACGAAAAGACCGCCGAAAAGCGTCGAGCCTACTTCACCCAGCTGGCATTCGACGCGCTCAACATCAGCGCCTTCTTCATACCCGTGCTGGGCCAGGTGATGATGGGCGTGGCCGCTATCCAACTGAGCTACGAGGTGTTCGAGGGCCTGGACAGCTGGGCCAGCGGCGACCAGCAACAGGCCTTCGAGTACCTGATGGATGTGGTCGAGAACGTGGCGCTCACCGCCGCACTGGGGGCCGCCGGCGGCACAGGCGAGGTACCGGCGCTCGAGCGTATTCCGGTGGAAACGCCCTCGTTCATCGAGGAACTCACCCCCATCGAACTGCCCGATGGCCAGACCCGCCTGTGGGCGCCCGACCTGCGGCCGTTCGCGCACGACATTCTGCTGCCAGCCGACCTGCAGCCAGATGAATTCGGCCTGTACCATCATCAAGGCAAGACCTGGCTGGCGCTGGATGGCACCCACTATTCGCTGAGCCAGGCGATGCCTACTGGTGAATACCGGCTCGAACACCCGCACAACCCGCAGAGCTACCAACCGAGCCTGCGCCACAATGGTGCCGGTGCCTGGCTGCACGAACTGGACCAGCCGCTGACCTGGCAGGCGCTTACTCTCATGCGTCGCGCAAGCCCGCTGGCCGCCGCGTTCGATGATGCAACCATCACCCGCATTCTGGAGATCAGCGACACCCAGGAAGACGTGCTGCGCCGGATCATCGCCGATAACCAGCGGCTTCCCGCACTGCTGGAAGACACCCTGGCGCGCTTCACGCTGGACCAGCAGATCAGCCAGACGCCCGCCTACGCCGAGCCACACATCGCCCAGGCAGAATTCGCCACGCGCTACAGCGCCTTGTCGAGCAGCGTGACGCCGTCCGCAGAGCTCATCCAGCAGCGCTACCCGCAACTGCCGCATGCCATCGTCGAGGAACTGCTGCGCCACGCCTCGCCCGAGGAGCTGCAAAGCCTGGCACAAGCCAAGGTGCCCTACCGCCTGGCCCAGGAAATACGCCTCTATCAGCAACAGGTGCGCCTGGCGCGTGCCTACGAGGGGCTATTCCTGGACTCGGTACGCAATGCCGATAGCGAGCGGCTGGCGCTGTACACGCTGGAGCAGTTGCCCGACTGGCCAACCGGCACCCGCCTGACACTGGAGCAGTTGCCTGGCGGAACCTTCGAGATCGGCACCACCAACTCGCAGGGCCAGACCCTCGTCAGCACCGCCTCAGGCTACCTTGCGCAATCGGCCACCTCCTTGTCCTCGCATACTTCGTTGTACAGCGCACTGCTCGAGGTGATACCCGCCGCCCTGCGCGAAACACTGGCGGGCGACGGTGCCGAACAGACCCTTGCCTTGCAACGCCTGATCCAGGCCAACCTCCTGCCACGCGCTACGTTCAGGCGCCTGCTGGGCATGCAACCGCTGAACCCAGGCTACCGCTCACCGATGCGCCTGGCCGACGGGCGCATCGGCTACCCGCTGGGCGGTCGAGGTGCGGTTGGGGGTTCGTTCACCCGCCATACACTGCTGCGCATCATCCGCACCCTCGAACTGCCCGAACACCTCTCCCGCTCGGCCGAACAGATCCTGACCCGCCTTGAAACCAGCGGCATGAACCGTTCGGACATCCATAACCGCCTGCGCGAGCTGCAAGAACAGCGCACCGCCCTGCAGCGCTGGCTGGACGATTGGCGCACGGCGGTCCACCCCGACATCCTTGTCCCGCCACAAACGTTCTCCGAGCTTCAGGCACGCTTCATGGAACACTGGCACCGCAACGCATTGCCCGCCCTCGGAGACACCCAAGCCCCCCTGCACCTGGAGCGCATCGACCTCAGCAGCTTCCCCTCGGACCTGCCCGACTTCCTCAGCGCGACCATCACGCACGTGCAACTGACCGAGCCGTCATTTGGCAGTAGCGTGGGTTGGACCGCATACGAGCGGCACCTGAACAACCTGTTCCGACAGCTGCCAGGCGTGCGCTCACTCGAAATCAGCCGCCCCTACTCGCAAACCGCCGCCCCATCGCAAATGCTGTTCAGCGTCGGGTTGATGGCAACGCACTTCCCCGAACTCGAATCGCTCAGCCTGCTGAACCAGAACCTGCAACTGTCCGAGAGCGACATCAACAGCCTCGCCGGCCTGCCTCGCCTGCGTCGCCTGGACTTCAGCGGCAACCGCCTTTCCGAACGCTACCGCCCGGATTTTCGCGAGCTCACGCTGGACTATCTTGGTCTCGACCGTATGACCCTCGATCACTGGCCGCAGGGTCTGGGCCTAGGGGCACTGGCGAACATCGGCGAACTTTCGCTACGCGACAACAACCTGCGGGTACTGCCTGGCATGCTGCTCAACAGCCACGCCGACGCACGCCCACACACCGTCATCACACTGGAAGGCAACCGCATCAGCGATGACCAATTGCTGCGCCTGCTGCTGGCCCAGGAAGCGTCGAGCCCCAACGTCACGGTCGATATCTCGCCCAGCCTGCGTACCCGTCTCGACCAGCACCTCCAGCAACGCCAGACGCTGCACGAGGCCATCGACCAGTGGGCCAACGCCTCCAGTTCGAGCGCACCGCCAAGCCAAGCCGCGACACTTGCCCGCCGCCGTATCGGCTCCGCGTTGAGCACCTTCTGGCAGAGCCAGGAACAAGGCCTGACCCAGACGACCTTGCGCTTGGAAGACATGGACCTGGGGCATTTCCCGCCACAGTTGCCGACCTTCTTCAACGAGCGGGTGCGCAACCTGTCCCTATCCCGAGCGAGTGGAAGCACAGAGCAGTTGGATGCGTTTCTCGCCCGACTCTCGAACGTCGAGAGCCTGAACCTGGTGGAATACATCGGCGCCAGCCAGACCCTGCCCACGGCACTGCTCCGCCTGCCACGCCTGACCTATCTTTCGATGCGCGACATGCACCTGGAGGTGGACGACAGCATGCTTGCAACCCTCGCACACTTGAGCAACCTGACAGTGCTGGACCTGGGCGGCAACCGCATGGGCACCATCACCCAAGTGCCCGAAGCGCTACGCAACCTGCGCCGCCTCGACCTGAACAACATGGGCCTGCAGCAATGGCCGGCATGGATCGACAGCCTGCTGCCGATGGACATGCTGGATCTCAGTGAAAACCAGCTCACCGAACTTCCCGAACACATCCTCAGCAACATCGACAACGGTTTCCCGATCTCATCGATCGCATTGTTCGGCAACCCGTTGAGCATGGACACCATGACGCGCGCGCGCACCTCATCGGACAGCCAGCACAGCTATACCTTCGCCATGGACGTGCCCGAAGACCTGCTCTTGCTCACCTCTTCAGATGATGAATTAGCTGGCGGACACCTGCATAACCCGATGCTCTCTGCCGATAACGACCTGCCCAACGTCGACGACTGGTCGCTCGGCGCCCAGGCGCAGAACGAGGCCTTGAAAAGCGCCTGGCAAACCCTCGAAGAAAGCGGTGACGCTGCCAACCTGCTGGCGCTGGTCGGTCGGTTGCGCCAGGCTGCCCCCTATCGCAACGGCCAGACCCGCCAATCGTTCTGCGAGCGCGTGCGTCTGATGCTGGTCAAGGCCGCGGTCAATACCGAAGAGCGTCTGCTGTTCAACGCCGTGGCCGAAGAGGCCCTGGTGCAGCCCGACACCGGCAACCAGACCTGCCATGACGGCGCCCTGCTGGTGTTCCAGAACATTGAACTGCTGATCGACGGTCGGCGCTTGCTGACCGAGGCGGCAGAGTCGGAGCACACGCTCTACCGGGAGCTGCGTCGTCTCTTCCGCCTGCACCGCCTGGACGAGATTGCCCGGGACAAAGCCAGGGGGCGCGACGAGGCGGAGGTGCGCCTGGCCTATCGACGCGGTTTGAACGCGGAACTCAAGCTTGGCGTACCGGAGGACAGCATGCTGTACGAGGCTTTTGCCGACGTCAGCCGTAACGAGCTGGCGCTGGCCGTGGACCAGGTGCAACGCGAAGAACAGGGCGAGTCTTTCCTGAACTACGCCACCAGCAACGAAGAATGGATTCGCTACCTGCGCCACGCCCACCAGGCGCGTTTCGAAGCGATCGAACAGCAGTACCAGGCGCAGGTACTGGAGTTGCCCGAGCAGTTCCCCGACAGCACCCTGGAGCAACTCGCGCCGGAGCTCGAAAACTTGGAGCGAAACAAGCAGGCAAAGGAAACCCGCCTGATACAAGAGCTGACCATCCAGGCCAACCCTGAGCGCGATTGACGCGCTGGCGACACCGCAATGCCCCCCAGGCCGGCTTTGTCACGGCCTGGGGTTGCCCTCACTTGCCGTAACGCCCCTTGCCCCACTCGAGCACGCTTACGAGCAGGCGCCGCAGCACCTCCTGCGTGGGCCGCGCCAGGTCCTCACGGTAGGTGAATGGCTCAACCTCTTCCATATAGGTGCTCTGTGCCAGTTCCAACTGCACCGCATGGACGTGGTTGGCCGGGTCGCCGTAGTACCGGGTGATATGCCCGCCCTTGAAACGCCCGTTGAGTACATGGTTGTAGGCAGGTGCATCGGCGCACACCGCCTTGAGCCGCTCGGCCAGCGCCGGGTCGCAGCTCGCGCCGTTGAAGGTACCGAGGTTGAAGTCCGGCAGCTTGCCCTCGAACAGGTGTGGAATCAGCGAGCGGATCGAGTGGGCGTCCCACAGCAGCGCATAACCGAACTCGGCCCGCAGGCGATCCAGCTCCTGGCGGATAGTGCCGTGGTACGGGCGCCAGATCTTCTCAAGGTAGGTGGCACGCTCGTCGGCCGACGGCACCTGCCCTTCCTTGAACAGCGGCTCTCCGTCGAACAGCGTCGCCGGGTACAGCCCGGTGGTGGCGCCGACGTACAAGGGCTTGTCGTCGTCCGGCCGGTTCAGGTCGATGACGAAGCGCGAGTACTCGGCCGCCACCACGCTGGCCCCCAGCTCACGGGCAAAGTCGTACAGCTGCGGAATATGCCAGTCGGTGTCCGGCAGGCTCCTGGCCTCGTCCACCAGCCCGGCTTCGACCGCCGGGGTCAACGTGAGACCGGCATGGGGCATGCTGATCAGCAGCGGCAGGCGACCTTGATGAAAACTCAATACCTTGTCCATGACGCCTCGCTCAGTGGGAAATTTCGTGGCCCAGGCGCACCACGCGCTTGGGCAGGTCGCCACCCAGCCAGTAGGCCAGGTCGGCAGGACGATCGATCTGCCAGGCGACGAAGTCAGCGACCTTGCCAGCCTCCAGCGAACCATGGCTGTCGCCCAGGCCCAGGGCCGTGGCGGCGTGCACGGTGACACCGGCCAAGGCTTCTTCCGGGGTCATGCGGAACAGGGTGCAGCCCATGTTCAGCATCAGGCGCAGCGACAGCACCGGCGAGGTGCCGGGGTTGAGGTCGCTGGACAGGGCGATCTTCACGCCATGCCGACGCAGGGCGTCCATCGGCGGCAACTGGGTTTCACGCAGGAAATAGAACGCCCCCGGCAGCAGCACGGCGACGGTGCCCGCCTGGGCCATGGCGATGGCATCTTCCTCGGTCATGAACTCCAGGTGATCGGCCGACAGCGCCTGGTAGCGTGCCGCGAGGCTCGAACCATGCAGCGACGACAACTGCTCGGCGTGCAGCTTGACCGGCAACCCCAGCTCACGCGCCTTGATGAACACCCGCTCGACCTGCGCTGGCGAGAACGCCAGGTGTTCGCAGAACGCATCCACCGCATCCACCAACCCTTCGGCGGCCAGGGCCGGGAGCATCTCGTCGCAGATATGGGTGATGTAGTCATCGGCCCGGCCGGCGTACTCCGGCGGCAATGCGTGAGCGGCAAGGCAGGTGGCGCGCACGGTCACCGGCAGCTCTTCGGCGATGCGCCGGGCAACGCGCAGCATCTTGCGCTCATTGGCCAGGTCAAGGCCGTAGCCGGACTTGATCTCCAGTGTGGTAACGCCATCGCGCAGCAACGCCTGAACACGCTGACGGGCGCTGGCCAGCAGTGCGTCCTCGCTGGCCGCACGCGTGGCACGCACGGTGCTGGCGATGCCACCGCCCTGGGCGGCGATCTCGGCATAGCTGACGCCCTGCAGGCGCTGTTCGAACTCACCACTGCGGTTGCCGCCGAACACTGTGTGGGTATGGCAGTCGATCAAGCCAGGAGTGACCCAGGCGCCGCCCAGGTCGACCACACGCTCGGCATCGACGCCCGGCAGTTCGGACTTGGGGCCGATCCATTCGATCAGCCCGGCATTGGTGACGATCGCCGCATCCTCGATGATCGAGTAGCTGCCGTTGGCCATGGTAGCCGCGTGGCAGTGCTGCCAGAGGGTTCTCATAAAGCTCTCCACAAGTCAGCGGTGCAGTTCAGCCTGCTCCCGGGCGACCTGGCCCTGCCCCGAGCGCGGCTTGCACCACAGCAGGTAGGACAGCACCAGGAACACCACCCACGCCACGCCCACCAGCAGCGCCGCCTGAGTGTTCGGGAAGTAGCCGAGCACACCGAAAATGAACAACATGAACACAATCGCCAGCGCCGGGCCCCAGGGCCAGAACGGCACCGGGAACTCCAGCGCGGCCGCTTGCTCGCGGCTCATACGCCGGCGCATGGCCACCTGGGTGACCAGAATCATCAGCCACACCCACACGGTGGCGAAGGTGGCGATCGAGGCGATCAGCAGGAAGACGTCTTCCGGAATCAGGTAGTTGAGCAGCACCCCCAGCAGCAGCGCAGCGCCCATCACCAGCACCGTCAGCCACGGCACGCCGTGCCTGGACAACTGTGCGAACCCTCGCGGCGCCTGGCCTTGCTCGGCCAGGCCGTACATCATGCGACCCGCACCGAAGATGTCGCTGTTGATCGCCGAGACCGCCGCGGAAATCACCACCACGTTCAGCACCGCAGCGGCCGAGCCGATGCCCAGGTTGCTGAAGATCTGCACGAAGGGGCTGCCCTGGGTGCCGATCTGTGGCCAGGGGTACAGGCACATCAGCACGAACAGCGTCAGCACGTAGAACAGCAGGATGCGCAGCGGCACGGCGTTGATCGCCTTGGGGATGACGCGCTTGGGATCCTGCGCCTCACCGGCGGTAATACCAATGATCTCGATACCGCCGAAGGCGAACATCACCACCGCGAACGAGGCGATCAGGCCACCGATACCATTGGGCAGGAAGCCGCCATGCTCGAACAGGTTGGCGACCCCGACACCGGTTTCGGCACCGGCCTGGCCCATACCGAACGCCATGATGCCGAAGCCGGCCACGATCATCGCAACGATGGCGCCGACCTTGAGCAGCGACAGCCAGAACTCCATCTCGCCGAACACCTTGACGTTGCACAGGTTCAGCCCGCCGATCAGGAACACGATGCCCAGTACCCAGATCCAGCGCGGCACCTCGGGGAACCAGAAGCCCATGTAGATCCCGAACGCGGTGACGTCGGCGATGCACACGATGATCATCTCGAAGGCATAGGTCCAGCCGAGCACGAACCCGGCCATCGGTCCGAGATAGGTGCTGGCGTACTGCCCGAAAGAACCGGCCACGGGGTTGTGCACCGCCATTTCGCCAAGCGCGCGCATGACCATGAACACCGCCGCGCCGCCGATCAGGTAGGCCAGCAGCACCGCAGGCCCGGCCATCTGGATCGCCGACGCCGAGCCGTAGAAAAGGCCGGTGCCAATGGCCGATCCCAAGGCCATGAATCGAATGTGTCGGGCTGTCAGCCCGCGTTTGAGTCCTTGTGCTGGTTGCATGGTTCGTCCTTATTGTTGTTCTCAAGAGCCTCATCGCGGGGCCAGCCCGCTCCTGCAGCTTCGACTGCGGGAGCGGGCTGGCCCCGCGAAGGCATGGACACCGATCACAGGCTCGGCAGCACTCCAGCCGGCAACAAGCCGGTCAGGCGCCCGTCGGCCAGCAGTTCCACAGCCACCTCGATATCCGGCGCGAAGAAGCGGTCACGGTCATAGTGCGGCACCTCGCGGCGCAGCGTCTGGCGCGCCTGCTCCAGCTTCGCCGAGGTCTTCAGGCCCTCACGCAGGTCCAGGCCCTGGCAAGCGCCCAGCCATTCGATGGCCAGCACGCCACGGGTGTTCTCGGCCATCTCCCACAGGCGCTTGCCCGCAGCCGGGGCCATCGACACGTGGTCTTCCTGGTTGGCCGAGGTCGGCAGGCTGTCGACGCTGTGCGGGTGCGACAGCGCCTTGTTCTCGCTGGCCAGCGCAGCAGCGGTGACCTGAGCGATCATGAAGCCGGAGTTGACGCCACCGTTTTCCACCAGGAACGGCGGCAGCTGCGACATGTGCTTGTCCATCATCAGCGAGATGCGGCGTTCGCTCAGCGAGCCGATCTCGGCAATGGCCAGGGCGATGTTGTCGGCTGCCATGGCCACCGGCTCTGCGTGGAAGTTGCCGCCCGAAATCACTTCGTCCTCGGCAGCGAACACCAGCGGGTTGTCAGAGACGGCGTTGGATTCCACCGCCAGCACCTCGGCAGCCTGGCGCAACTGGGTCAGGCAGGCGCCCATGACTTGCGGCTGGCAACGCAGCGAGTACGGGTCCTGGACCTTGCCGCAGTTCTTGTGCGATTGCGAAACCTCGCTGGAGTCGCCCAGCAGGTCGCGGTAGCAGGCGGCAGCGTCGATCTGGCCACGTTGGCCGCGCACCTCATGGACACGCGCATCGAACGGCGAGCGCGAGCCCAGTGCCGCTTCCACGGTCAGTGCGCCGCAGGCGACGGCGCCAGCGAACAGATCCTCGGCCTGGAACAGGCCACGCAAGGCATAGGCGGTGGACGCCTGGGTGCCGTTGAGCAGGGCCAGGCCTTCCTTGGCAGCCAGGGTCAGCGGCTCGAGGCCAGCCACCGCGAGGGCTTCGTTGGCATTCAGCCATTGCCCCTGGTAACGCGCCTTGCCCTCGCCCAGCAACACCAGCGACATGTGCGCCAGCGGCGCGAGGTCGCCAGAGGCGCCGACCGAGCCCTTCAGCGGAATGTGCGGATAGACCTCGGCGTTGACCAGGCTGATCAGAGCATCGATGACCTTGCGGCGGATGCCGGAGAAACCACGGCTGAGGCTGTTGATCTTCAGCACCATGATCAGGCGCACCAGCGCGTCGTCCAGCGGCGCGCCGATCCCGGCAGCGTGGGACAGCACCAGCGAGCGCTGGAGGTTTTCCAGGTCGTGGCTGGCGATGCGGGTCGAGGCCAGCAGGCCGAAACCGGTGTTGATGCCGTAGGCCGTGCGGTCTTCGGCAAGAATGCGCTCGACGCAGGCAACGCTGGCGTCGATGGCGGCACCCGCGTCGGCATCCAGGCTCAGGCGCACCGGCGCCTGGTGGATGCGGCGCAACTGGGCCAGGGTCAACTGGCCGGGGGTCAGGGTCAAAGCTTCCATGTTCATGCTCCTTGTTATTTTGTCTAGTGCAGCGCAGCCAGCACCGGCTGCGGCAACCGTGGATCCTTTAGCAAGGCCGCGGTGCTGGCGATGTCCGGCGCCAGCCAGCGGTCCTGCAGGTAGGCCGGCACGCTCTCGCGCAGCAAGCGCCAGGCCGCGTCGGTGCCCGCGCCGAAACGCTGTTCCTTGAGGAATTCGAATGCCTGGGCGGCCAGCAGGTACTCGATGGCGAGGATCTGCGTGCAGTTCTCCAATACCTGGTGCAGCTTGAGTGCGGCATTGGTGCCCATGCTCAGATGATCTTCCTGCAGCCCCGAGGTGACGAAATTGTCGAGCACTGCCGGCTGCGCCAGCTGGCGGTTCTGCCCGCACAGCGAGGCGGCGACGTACTGGGCGATCATCATCCCCGAGTTGACGCCGGGGTTGCTGACCAGAAACGCCGGCAGGCCACTGACATGCGGGTTGACCAGGCGGTCCAGGCGGCGCTCGGCGATCGAACCGATCTCGGCCATGGCGATCGCCAGCAGGTCGGCAGCCAGGGCCACCGACTGGCCGTGGGGGTTGGCCTGCGAGACCACACGGAAATTGTCCGGTGTACCGAGCAGCAGCGGGTTGTCGTTGGCGCCGTTGAGCTCGGCCTCGACCTGGCGCACCACATGGGCCAGCTGGTCGCGGGCCGCGCCATGCACCTGCGGGATCGAGCGAATGCTCAGGGCGTCCTGGGTACGGATGCCTTTGCTCGCGGCGATCACTTCACTGCCATCGAGCAGCGCGCGCAGGTTCTCGCCCACCAGTTGCATGCCTGGATGTGGCTTGAGGGCGATGATCTCGGGGTCGAACGCAGCGATCTGGCCACGCAGGGCCTCGAAGCTCATGGCGCCGATCACATCGGCCCATTGCAGCAGGCGGCTGGCGTCATCCAGCGCAAGGCTGGCAAGGCCGGTCATGCACGGCGTGCCGTTGACCAGGCATAGCCCGTCCTTGGCTCCGAGCTGCACCGGCGCAAGCCCGGCATCGGCCAAGGCCTCGGCGGCCTCGACGAGGCGCCCGCGATAACTGACCTTGCCCACACCCAGCAGGCTCACGCCGATGTGGGCCATGTGCGTGAGATAGCCCACCGAGCCCTGGGACGGGACCTGCGGGGTAATGCCATGTTCGAGCAACGCCAGCAGCGCCTCGACCACCGAGCGCTGCAGGCCCGACTTGCCGTGGCTGTAGTTGACGATGGCGGCGCAGATGATCGCTCGCGTCTGCTCGTCCGGCAGCGCCGGACCGACGCCGCACGCGTGGCTGAGCAAGGTGTTGCGCGACAGCGCGCTGAGCTGCTCGCCCTGCAGCGAGACGTTGCACAGGGCGCCCAGGCCGGTGTTCACGCCATAGGCGCGCTCGCCGCTGTCGACGATACGCCGGACGATGGCCTGGGCATTGTCGATACGCGCCCACACCTGCGGCGCCAGCTCCAGGCGCGCGCCGTGGCGGGCCACGGCGGCAATGTCCTGCCAGCGTACCGGCCCGTTGCCGATCACCACGACTTCAGGTTTCGACATGATGCTCCTCATACCGCGACGGCGCGGCGCTGAACGAAACGGTCAACGTATTCGTCGGCCGGCGAGTGCAGGATTTCCTGCGGCGTACCAACCTGGATCAAGCGGCCATCCTTGAGAATGGCGATGCGGTTGCCGATGCGTACCGCCTCGTCCAGGTCGTGGGTGATGAAGACGATGGTCTTGTGCAGGGTTTTCTGCAGTTCCAGCAACTGGTCCTGCATCTCTGCGCGGATCAGTGGGTCGAGGGCGCTGAAAGCCTCGTCCATGAGGATGATGTCGGTATCGGCGGCCAGCGCCCGGGCCAGGCCCACACGCTGGCGCATGCCACCGGAGAGCTGGTGCGGGTACTTCTTCTCGTAGCCCTTCAGACCCACGGTCTCGATCCACTGCAGCGCACGTTCCTGGCACAGCTGCTTGCTCTCGCCACGCACCTTCAGGCCGTAGGCGACGTTGTCCAGCACATTGCGGTGCGGCAGCAGCCCGAAGCTCTGGAACACCATGCTGATCTTGCGTCGGCGGAATTCGCGAAGGGCCTCCATGTCGTACTGCAAGATGTCTTCGCCATCGACCAGGATCTGCCCGCTGGTGGGGTCGATCAGGCGGTTGAAGTGGCGCACCAACGTGGACTTGCCCGATCCGGACAGGCCCATGATGACGAAGATCTCGCCGCTGCCGATCGACAGCGACAGGTCGTTGACCCCGACCACGCAGCCGGTCTGCGACAGCACCTGCTCCTTGCTGCGTGCCTCGCGGATCAGTTGCAGGGCTTCCCCGGCGCGCTCGCCGAAGATCTTGAAGACGTTCTTCACTTCGATCTTGCTGATCGGCTGCGTGCTCATTTGCTCACCTCATGACGTGGCCGACCATAGGCCTGGGTAATGCGGTCGATCACCACCGCGAGAATCACGATGGCCAGGCCCGCTTCGAGGCCGCGGCCAACGTTGAGGGTCTGGATACCGACCAGCACATCCTCGCCCAGGCCACGGGCGCCGATCATCGAGGCGATCACTACCATCGAAAGGGCCATCATGGTGGTCTGGTTGATCCCGGCCATGATGCTCGGCAGCGCCAGCGGCAACTGCACGCCGAACAGCTGCTGCCAGCGATTGGCGCCGAAGGCGTTGATCGCTTCCATCACCTCGCCGTCGACCTGGCGAATGCCCAGGTCGGTCAGGCGAATCAGCGGTGGTGCGGCGTAGATGACGGTGGCGAAGATCGCCGGCACCTTGCCCAGGCCGAACAGCATCAGTACCGGAATCAGGTATACGAAGCTGGGCATGGTCTGCATGATGTCCAGCAGCGGCATCAACACCGCCCGCAAGCGGTTGCTGCGCGCCGACAGGATGCCCAACGGAATGCCCACCAACACCGAGATCAGCGTGGCCACCAGCATCAGCGCCAGCGTCTGCATCAGCTTGTCCCACAGGCCGACGGCGCCGACCAGGAACAGCAGGCCGGCGATCACCAAGGTCGGCAGGGTGCGGCGGGTGGCGTGCCAGGCGATGACCGCGACGATACCCAGCATCAGCCACCAGGGCGTTGCACGCAGCAGGCCTTCGAGGTTGACGATGGCCCACAGCAGGGTGTCGGAAATGTGCCGGAACACATCGCCGTAGTTGGTCACCAGCGCATCGACCCAACCATTGACCCAGTCGGCGATGGAGAATGTGAGATTGTCAGGGAACATAGGTACCACTCATCAGGTGAGGACGCTCAGAGCGCCGCATTGATCTTCTTGGCAGCGTCTTCACTGACCCACGCCTGCCAGACTTCAGGATGTTCCTTCAGGAAGATCTTGGCCAGCTTCGGCGATTCGATGCGTTCCTTGCTCATGCGCCCCAAGTTCTGGTTGAGAATGTCGATCGGGATATTGACCTTCTCCAGCACGCCGACCAGCTCCGGCGCTTGTTCGTGGAAGGTTTTCGACAGGCCGACCTTGATCGACACGGTCTTGTCGACGCCCGGTTTTTCCTCGAGCTTGACCAGGTCGATCTGGCCCATCAGCGGGGTTGGCGTCCAGTAGTAGAAGAGGATCGGCTCGCCGCGCTTGTAGCTCGACAGCGCCGCCGCATCCAACGCAGGGCCGGTGCCCGGGCGGAAGTTGGTGAATTTGTCTTCCAGGCCGTATTCCTTGAGCATCTGGGTGTTGTCCAGCTCGCAGGTCCAGCCGGCCGGACAGTTGTAGAAACGGCCTTTGCTCGGTTCTTCAGGGTCCTTGAAGAGGCTGGCGTACTGGGCCAGGTCGGCCACGCTCTTCAGGTCTGGCGCCTTGGCTTCGAGCTTGCGCTTGGCATCGCCCTCGATCACGTAGCGCGGCACGTACCAGCCTTCGACCGCACCGACCACCGGTGCGCCGACGCCGACCACCTTGCCGGCTGCCTCATCCTTTTTCCACACTTCGCTGCGCCCCACCCATTCCTCGGCAAAAACCTGGATATCGTTGGTGCCCAGGGCGTTCTCCATGGTGATGGAGTTGCCCGGCAGGCTGTCGGTCTTGCAGTCGTAGCCCTTCTCGAGCACGAACTGCATCACATCGGTCAGCAGCATGCCGCTTTCCCAGTTCAGCCCGGCGAATTTCACCGGTTTGCCGGATTCGCACCAGGTAGCGGCCTGAGTGGCACCGGCGCTGCCGAGCAGGCCAAGGGCGAACAGCGAAGCAAGCAAGGTCTTGTTGGTTTTCATTGCGTGACGCTCCCAAACTTAAGAAGTGGAAATCGGCAGTCCTTGCAAAGAAAGCAGAACCTGGCGCCGCATGGCGGCGCTT
>NZ_BCBT01000056.1:0-43409 GCF_001320965.1 Pseudomonas sp. NBRC 111143
CTTGCCCGCGAACAAGGGCGACACCGCCCGCAGATCGTTACATCAGTCTTCCAGCAGCTCTTCGGCGGTACCCAGGATGTTCTCCAGGGTGAAGCCGAACTCCTCGAACAGCGCGGCGGCCGGGGCCGATTCGCCGTAGGTGGTCATGCCGATGACGCGGCCTTCGAGGCCGACGTACTTGTACCAGAAGTCGGCATGGGCAGCTTCGATGGCGATACGCGCACCGACTTCCAACGGCAGTACCGACTGCTTGTAGGCAGCGTCCTGGGCGTCGAACACGCTGGTGCTTGGCATCGACACGACGCGGACCTTGCGGCCCTGCTCGCTGAGCTTGTCGAACGCCTGGACCGCCAGGCCCACTTCGGAACCGGTGGCGATCAGGATCAGCTCAGGCTCGCCGGCGCAGTCCTTGAGCACGTAGCCGCCACGGGCGATGTCGGCGATCTGCTGGGCGCTGCGCTCCTGGTGCTGCAGGTTCTGACGCGAGAAGATCAGCGCCGAAGGGCCGTCCTTGCGCTCGAGGGCGGCTTTCCAGGAAACGGCCGACTCGACCGCGTCACCCGGACGCCAGGTGTCCAGGTTCGGCGTGCTGCGCAGGCTGGTCAGTTGCTCGATCGGCTGGTGGGTCGGGCCGTCTTCGCCCAGACCGATGGAGTCGTGGGTGTAGACGTGGATGACGCGTTGCTTCATCAGGGCCGACATGCGCACCGCGTTGCGGGCATATTCCATGAACATCAGGAAGGTGGCGCCGTAAGGCACCAGGCCGCCGTGCAAGGCCACGCCGTTCATGATGGCGGTCATGCCGAACTCGCGCACGCCGTAGAACACGTAGTTGCCGCTGGCGTCATTGGCCTCGACACCCTTGCACCCTTTCCACAGGGTCAGGTTGGAACCGGCCAGGTCCGCCGAACCACCGAGGAACTCGGGCAGCAGCGGGCCGAAGGCGTTGAGGGTGTTCTGGCTGGCCTTGCGGCTGGCGATGGTCTCGCCCTTGGCGGCGACTTCATTGATGTAGGCCTGGGCCTTCTCGGCGAAGTCGGCCGGCAGGTCGCCAGCAGCGCGGCGCTTGAACTCGGCGGCGAGTTCAGGGAAAGCCTTGGCGTAGGCGTCGAAACGCTGGTTCCACTCGGCTTCGGCCTTGGCACCGGCTTCCTTGGCGTCCCACTCGGCGTAGATGTCGGCCGGAATTTCGAACGGGCCGTGGTTCCAGTTCAGTTCCTTGCGGGCCAGGGCGATTTCGTCGTTGCCCAGCGGCGCGCCGTGGCAGTCTTCCTTGCCCTGCTTGTTCGGCGAGCCGAAACCGATGATGGTCTTGCAGCAGATGAGGGTCGGACGGTCGCTCTTGCGCGCGGTCTCGATCGCCATCTTGATTTCTTCGGCGTCGTGGCCGTTGACGTTGCGAATGACCTGCCAGTTGTAGGCTTCGAAACGCGCCGGGGTGTTGTCGGTGAACCAGCCGTGGACTTCGCCGTCGATGGAGATGCCGTTGTCGTCGTAGAAGGCGACCAGCTTGTTCAAGCCCAGGGTGCCGGCCAGCGAGGCGACTTCGTGGGAAATACCTTCCATCATGCAGCCATCGCCCAGGAACACGTAGGTGTTGTGGTCGACGATCTGGTGGCCTTCACGGTTGAATTGCGCTGCCAGCACTTTCTCGGCGAGGGCAAAACCGACCGCGTTGGCGATGCCCTGGCCGAGCGGGCCAGTGGTGGTCTCGACGCCTGGGGTGTAGCCATATTCCGGGTGGCCCGGGGTACGGCTGTGCAGTTGGCGGAACGCCTTCAGGTCATCGATGGACAGGTCGTAGCCGGTCAGGTGCAGCAGCGAATAGATGAGCATCGAGCCATGGCCGTTGGACAGCACGAAGCGGTCACGGTCGGCGAAATTCGGGTTGCTCGGGTTGTGCTTGAGGTAGTCGCGCCAAAGCACTTCGGCGATATCCGCCATGCCCATGGGGGCACCTGGATGGCCGCTGTTGGCCTTTTGCACGGCATCCATGCTGAGGGCACGAATGGCGTTGGCACGATCACGACGGCTGGGCATCGCTTATCTCCTGAGGCTTGAATAAGTGGTGAAACGAAAAAAGGCGGCCATTTTCGCCCACTGGGGGCCTTCGGGGCAATGACGGATGGTCGCAGTCGGGGATTTTTCCTGTGATTGGCTGGCACTTCGGGTAAAAAACGTGGGACCGGCGTCGTGCTTTGCGCGAGTGAACCCACCCACACGGCTCCCGGAGCCAGGCATCAGCCACCCATCAGGCAATATCAAAACTTTTTGATATTGCCTTGCCAGGGCAACGATGCCTGTCTAGACTGCCGCCCCATGAACCTGCGTGCGCAAGCGATACCCCAGCAAAGCGACGCACTGGCTGCCCTGTGCAAGGCCAGTGGCGATGCGCTGCGCCTGAATGTCCTGCGCGCCCTGGCCAGCGACTCGTTCGGCGTACTGGAGCTGGCGCAAATCTTCGACATCGGCCAGTCCGGCATGAGCCACCACCTCAAGGTGTTGGCCCAGGCCGAACTGGTGGCCACGCGCCGCGAAGGCAATGCGATCTTCTATCGCCGCGCCCTGCCCGACAGCCTGCGCCAGGGCGGACGCCTGCACGCGGCCCTGCTCGAAGAAGTCGACGAACTGGCCCTGCCGGACGATGTGCAGGCGCGTATTGCCCAGGTGCAGCAGCGCCGCGCGGCCACCAGCCAAGACTTTTTCCAGCGCGTCGAAGAGAAGTTCCGTGCCCAGCAGGACCTGATCGCTGGCGTGCCGCAATACCGCGAAAGCCTGCTGTCCCTGCTCGACAAGCTGAGCTTTGGCAGCAACGCCAGCGCGCTGGAGGTTGGCCCCGGCGATGGCGGCTTCCTGCCCGACCTGGCGCAGCGCTTCGCCCAGGTCACGGCGATGGACAACAGCCCGACCATGCTCGAGCTGGCGCGCCAGGTCTGCGAACGTGAAGGCCTGGATAATGTAATCCTGCAGTTGGCCGATGCACTGGGTGCAACGGATGTGGAAGCCGACTGCGTTGTGCTGAACATGGTCCTGCACCATTTCAGCGACCCGGCCCTGGCCTTGCGCCTGCTGGCCAAACGGGTGAAGGCGGGCGGCAGCCTGCTGGTCACCGAGCTGTGCAGCCATGATCAGGGGTGGGCGCGGGACGCCTGCGGCGACCTCTGGCTTGGCTTCGAGCAGGACGACCTGGCCCGTTGGGCCAATGCTGCGGGGCTGACCCCCGGGGACAGCCTCTATGTTGGCTTGCGTAACGGTTTCCAGATTCAGGTCCGCCATTTCCAGCGGGCCGCTGGCGACACACACATCGGTAAATTTTAGGAACCCCTCGAGATGAGCGAATACTCCCTTTTCACTTCCGAGTCCGTGTCCGAAGGGCATCCGGACAAGATCGCCGACCAGATTTCCGACGCGGTCCTGGACGCCATCATCGCCCAGGACAAATACGCCCGCGTAGCCTGTGAAACCCTGGTCAAGACCGGTGTCGCCATCATCGCCGGCGAAGTCACCACCTCGGCCTGGGTCGATCTGGAAGACCTGGTGCGCAAGGTCATCATCGACATCGGCTACAACAGCTCCGACGTCGGCTTCGATGGCGCCACCTGCGCTGTGATGAACATCATCGGCAAGCAGTCGGTGGACATCGCCCAGGGCGTCGACCGCTCCAAGCCGGAAGACCAGGGCGCAGGCGACCAGGGCCTGATGTTCGGCTACGCCAGCAACGAAACCGAAGTGCTGATGCCTGCGCCGATCTGCTTCTCGCACCGTCTGGTCGAGCGTCAGGCCGAAGCGCGCAAGTCCAAGTTGCTGCCGTGGCTGCGCCCGGACGCCAAGTCCCAGGTCACCTGCCGCTACGAGAACGGCAAGGTGGTCGGCATCGACGCGGTGGTCCTGTCGACCCAGCACAACCCTGAAGTGTCGCAGAAAGACCTGCAGGAAGCGGTGATGGAGCTGATCGTCAAGCACACCCTGCCGGCCGAACTGCTGCACAAGGGCACCCAGTACCACATCAACCCGACCGGCAACTTCATCATCGGCGGCCCGGTGGGCGACTGCGGCCTGACCGGCCGCAAGATCATCGTCGACTCCTACGGCGGCATGGCCCGTCACGGTGGTGGCGCGTTCTCCGGCAAGGACCCGTCCAAGGTCGACCGCTCCGCCGCCTACGCCGGTCGCTACGTGGCCAAGAACATCGTCGCCGCAGGCCTGGCCGAACGTTGCGAGATCCAGGTCTCCTACGCCATCGGCGTAGCCCAGCCGACCTCCATCTCGATCAACACCTTCGGTACCGGCAAGGTGTCCGACGACAAGATCATCCAGCTGGTGCGCGAGTGTTTCGACCTGCGCCCCTACGCGATCACCACCATGCTCGACCTGCTGCACCCGATGTACCAGGAGACCGCTGCCTACGGTCACTTCGGCCGTGAGCCGCAGCAGAAGACCGTGGGTGACGACACCTTCACCACCTTCACCTGGGAGCGCACCGACCGCGCCGCCGCCCTGCGCGACGCCGCCGGCCTGTAAACACCCGGCCTGACAAAAGCCCCTGGCGAGTGATCGACAGGGGCTTTTTCGTTTCCGGAAATTACTGCAAGTCCGTGTAATGCACTGATTACGTAGGCACTTTCCTCATCTTGCCAGCGATCAGTCCATTGCGGTTTCCAAATGGGCAAAATCAGGGCAGGATTTCCCTTTTTGCCGCCCTGCCCTGAAAAGAGGCTCTAGTTCATGAAATCAGTTTCCACGCTCGTTCTGCTGGCTGCCGTCGGCCTGGCCGCCGGCCCCCTGCAGGCCGCCCAGCCCGAGCCCGGCCTGACCGGCTGCGCTGCCAAGCGCAGCGCCATCGAAAACCAGTTGAGCGAAGCCCGCGCACACAACAACAGTGCCCAGGTCGCAGGCCTGGAAAAAGCCCTGAGCGAAGTCACGGCCAACTGCACCGATAGCAGCCTGCGCAAGGAGCGCGAGCAGAAGGTGCTCGACGCCCGGCATGAAGTGAACCAGCGCACCAAGGACCTGGACAAGGCCATGAAGAAGGGCGACTCGGAGAAGATCAACAAGCGCAAGGAAAAGCTCGCCGACGCCAAGAAGGAACTGCAGGAAGCGGTCGACGAACTCGAGCGCTGAGGCCTGCGGCAAACGCGGTCGCTCCCACACAGGGCACCGCAGATCATCAATGATTGCGAAACTCGGTATGACAGGCCTTGCACGCAGCCTCGACGCGGTCCATCGGTGCCTTCAGCCCAGCAGCATCCAATGGCTGGCTGCGGGTCACACCGACCAGCTCACCGGTGACGCTCTCGAGCCGGCGGGCCAGGTCATGAAAACGCGCCTGGCGCTCCCAGACCTCAGGCCGGGCGCTGCTATCTCCCCCGTCACGAGCCTGCGGGAAGTGCTGCCAGGGTTCGTGGGCCAGGGTATCGAGCTTTACCGCCCCCTCGGCGAACCTCGCCCCATCGAACGGCAAGCGGCCGCGCAACATGCCGCCCAGGTCTTCACTGGTCTTGAGCATGTCCTTGAAGATTACCTTGCGCTGGCCCAATGGCGAGTTCGGATCGATACGCTCGCAAGCGGTCAGGGTCAGGGTGGCGAGCAGCACTACGGTCAATCGCTTGAACATCACGGTCTCTTCGGCCTGCATGAACGGGTCGCCAGTATCGCCGCCCGTCGGGCAAAGACCAATAGCCACACAAAAGACAAGGGCGAATTTTCATCTCCGCCCGTAACAGGACCCCGCTTATGAAATCTGCTTTGCGCCCTCTGGCCTGGGTGCTCCCGGCCTTGGCCCTGCTGGCCGGCTGCAACGGCGGCGAGGGCACCAAGCCCGAGCCCCACGCCATCGCCACCTATGCCGGTGCCACCTGGCAAGATTTGCCGAGCGTCACTGACAGCGACCTGGTCGCAGGCTTTCAGGCCTGGCGCAACGGCTGCGAGAAACTCAAGCGCGACCCGGTCTGGGCTGCGACGTGCAGCGCGGCGGCTGCAGTGCCGGGCGATCCCGCCCAGGTACGTGCCTTCCTGCAACAGAACCTGCAGGTCTACGGCCTGCGCTCCGCCGAGAACAACGCCAACGGCCTGATCACCGGTTACTACGAACCGGTCTACCCAGGCAGCCTGACGCGCACGGCACAAGCCCGGGTCCCCGTCTATGGCCCTCCAGACGACATGATCGTGGTCGACCTGGCCAGCGTATACCCGGAGCTCAAAGGCAAACGCCTTCGCGGTCGTATCGAAGGTCGTGTGCTCAAGCCCTACGACACCGCCGAAGTGATCAACCGCCAGGGTGTGAAGGCGCCGGTGCTGGCCTGGCTGACCGACCCGATGGACCTGCAGTTCCTGCAGATCCAGGGCTCCGGTCGCGTGCAACTGGAGAGCGGCCGCCAGCTGCGCCTGGGCTACGCCGACCAGAACGGCCACCCCTACCGACCGATCGGCCGCTGGCTGGTGGACCAGGGCCAGTTGAAGAAAGAAGACGTGACCATGGGCAGCATCCACGCCTGGGCCCAGGCCAACCCACAACGGGTGCCGGAGCTGCTGGCGAGCAACCCGAGCTATGTGTTCTTCGCCGCAGGCCCCGACAGCGACGAAGGCCCGCGCGGCTCGCTCAACGTGCCATTGACCGCGGGCTACAGCGTGGCCATCGACCGCAAGGTGATTCCGCTGGGCAGCCTGCTGTGGCTGTCCACCACCCGACCGGACGGCTCGCCGGTGGTGCGCCCGGTAGGTGCGCAGGACACCGGCGGCGCGATCACCGGCGAGGTGCGCGCCGACCTGTTCTGGGGGACCGGCCCCGAGGCCGGCGAGCTGGCTGGGAACATGAAGCAACAAGGGCAGATCTGGATGCTGTGGCCCAAGGGGGCTGCTCTGCCTGAAGTGCCGAAGGTGCCGTGATCGGGGGTTAAGCTATCGCGGGGCAAGCCCGCGATGGCTTCATGCCGATACGACGAACAACGACACGATCAATGCCAATCCGGCGAACCATACCAGCGAGCGCAACGCCGCCCAGTCCGCCAGGTAGCAGATGATGTACAGCAGCCGACTGGTGATATACAGCACCGCCAGCACATCCTGGGTCACCTGCTCGGCGTTGCCGACGATATCCGCCACCAGCACCGCTGCGGCAAAGGCTGGAAACGCCTCGTAGCCGTTCTGCTGCGCCGCATTGGCGCGCCGAGGCAGGCCCGAGAGCGTGTCGAGAAAGGCTCGCGGATCATGGTTGTCGCTCAAGCCAAAACGGCCACTGGCGACTTTGGCAATCAATGCGCACAAAGGCGGCAGGACCAGGGCGATCAGGATGCACCACAGGGCAACGGTCATGGACAGGCTCCTCGTTCAGAAAGGTCAGAGCTTCATCACCAGCATGCCTGCCAGGACCAGCCCGCAAGCTAGGAGTCTCGGGCCGCCAAAAGGTTCTTTGAGATAGCGCATGCCCAACAGCACCACCAGGATCACACTGACCTCCCGCAGCGCCGCCGCCTCCGCCACCGACCCCAGATGCATGGCCCACAACACCAGGGCATAACTCAGCAATACACACAGCCCGACCGCCAACCCGAGTCGCCATTGGCTGCGCCAGAACAGCACGAAGGGTGCACGTCGGGCCACGCCCGCCAGCACCGGGAACGGCCAGGCACTCAGCAGAGTGAGCCAGACCAGATAGTCCCACGGTTTACCCCACAGGCGCACCGCCTGGCCGTCGAACCAGGTGTAACAGCCGATGCACAGGCCGATCAGCGCCACCACCGGCAGCATCGACCAGGGCAGCCGATCACCGCCACCGCCCTGCCAGAGCAGACAAGCCATGCCGCAGGGGATCAGCAGGATGCCAATGATCTGCTGGCCGCTCAGCGACTCACCGGCGAAAGCCAGGGTCAGCCCCAGCACCACCAGCGGCGACAATCCACGCATCAGAGGATAGACCAGGCCCAGGTCACCGACCCGGTAGGCCTTGATCAGCAGGACACGATAGACCTGCTCGGCCAGCGCCGAGGCCAGCAGCCAAGGCCAGATCGCGGCCGGAGGGGGCTCGACGAACGCCACCGCGAGCACCGCGAAGACCAGCGCCACCGCGTCCATGCTGGCGATCACCAGCAGGCGTTCTGCGCTGAACTTGATGAGGGTGTTCCAGGTGGCATGCAGCAGGGCGGCGATCAGGACGAGGGAAGTTGCCAGCACGCGGAAGGTTCCTTGAACAAGACTCGCGTCACTATATACGCGATCCGGGCAGCGCCTGTAGGCGCGGCTTCAGCCGTGAAGTGAGGAACGATCCTGATAATTCCGGTCATAAGGTGTGTCCCGAGTGCTCCGTCAGGCCATCAAAGAACTGCCCGAGCTGTTCGGGTTACGACTTGGAAGCCATTGTCACAGGATTCAGGATGCTTGAATTAGTTGCCGCGTTCATCTGCCTCACCACCCTCCTCACCTATGTGAACTACCGTTTCATCGGCCTGCCGCCCGCCATCGGCGTGATGGTCACCGCCCTGCTGTTCTCACTGATCCTGCAAGGCCTGAGCCTGATCGGCTTTCCCGGCCTGGAGGAACGCGTCGAAGGCTTGATGAACCAGATCGACTTCAATGACCTGCTGATGCACTGGATGCTGTCGTTCCTGCTGTTCGCGGGCGCGTTGCACGTCAACCTCGGCGACCTGCGCAGCTACCGCTGGCCAATCGGCCTGCTCGCCACCATCGGCGTTCTGATCGCCACCGTGGTAATCGGCTATCTCGCCCACTGGGTGTTCGCGATGTTCGGCTGGGACGTACCGCTGATCTACTGCCTGCTCTTCGGCGCGCTGATCTCGCCGACCGACCCCATCGCGGTGCTCGGTGCTCTGCGTACCGCCAACGCCCCCAAACCGCTGAAGACCACCATCGTCGGTGAGTCGCTGTTCAACGACGGCACCGCGGTGGTGGTGTTCACCGTGCTGCTGGGCATCATCCAGCTCGGCGAGACGCCAAGCGTTTCCGACACCGCCATCCTGTTCGCCCGCGAAGCCGTAGGCGGCGTGGTGTTCGGTGGGCTGATCGGCTACGCCACCTACCGCATGATCAAGAGCATCGAGCAGTATCAGGTGGAGGTGATGCTGACCTTGGCGCTGGTGATCGGCGGCTCGGCCATGTGCTACGAGCTGCACGTGTCGGCGCCGATCGCCATGGTGGTAGCCGGCCTGATCATCGGCAACCTGGGGCGTAACCTGGCGATGAACGACATGACCCGTCGCTACATGGATGGTTTCTGGGAGCTGATCGACGACATGCTCAATGCCCTGCTCTTCGCCCTGATCGGCCTGGAGCTGTTGCTGCTGCCGTTCAACTGGCTGCACCTGGCAGCGGGTGGCGTGCTTGCGGTCGCGGTGCTGGCATCGCGCCTGTTGACCGTGGCGCCGGCCATCGTCTTGCTGCGGCGCTGGCGCGAAGTGCCACGTGGCACGGTGCGGGTATTGACCTGGGGAGGCTTGCGCGGGGGTGTATCGGTGGCCCTGGCGCTGTCGCTGCCGGTGGGCGACGAACGCGACCTGCTGCTGTCGATCACCTACATCGTGGTGCTATCGTCGATCCTGGTGCAGGGGCTGACAATCGGCAAGGTGGTGCGACGGGTAAGCGCCCAGCCGTGATTACGATGGCGCGCACTTCGCGGGCAAGCTCGCGAAGTGCGCCGCACGGTTTCCAGCTCTACTCCACCGCCGAATCCGGGAACTGATCCTGGATGTACTTGATCTCGGTGCGCCCGTGCGGTGCCGGCAGGCCATCCTCGCCCAGATTGACGAAGACCATCTTGTCGACGGTGAGGATGCTCTTGCGGGTGATCTTGTTGCGCACTTCGCACTGCAGGGTGATCGAGGTGCGGCCGAACTCGGTGGCGGTGATACCCAGCTCGATGATCTCGCCTTGGCGCGAGGCGCTGACGAAGTTGATCTCGGAAATATACTTGGTCACCACCCGCTGGTTGCCCAACTGGACGATGGCGTAGATCGCCGCTTCCTCGTCGATCCAGCGCAACAGGCTGCCACCGAACAAGGTGCCGTTGGGATTGAGGTCTTCGGGTTTTACCCATTTGCGCGTGTGGAAATTCATTACAACTCCTGACGTGCCTGACTGACGTGGGGTAATGATGGCAGACCCGCCGGTCAGCCTCCATTGAACATCGACTATCGTCGCGATAAATCGACAGAAAGTCTTGGGTGTGTCACACGGGCGCGGCTATAATCTCGCCGTTTTCCAATGGCCACCCGCTGCGGTGGTCATCCCGCCACCTGTCCGAGGGGCGCTGCAGCAGGTTCACCTGTCAGGCTCGGATGGGGCGTTGTCCGCTGCTGCGGACGCTCAACGCACAACGGCGCCCATTCGCACACTACGAATGGAGGCTCTTCATGAGCGCTGTAAACACGCCCGCTGGTTTTTCCGACTTCAAGGTCGCCGACATCTCCCTGGCCGACTGGGGCCGCAAGGAAGTCATCATCGCCGAATCGGAAATGCCCGCACTGATGGGCCTGCGCCGCAAGTATCAAGCCGAGCAACCGCTCAAGGGCGCGAAGATCATCGGCTGCATCCACATGACCATCCAGACCGCCGTGCTGATCGAGACCCTGATCGCCCTGGGCGCCGAAGTGCGCTGGTCGTCCTGCAACATCTTCTCCACCCAGGACCAGGCTGCTGCTGCCATCGCCGCTGCCGGTATCCCGGTGTTCGCCTGGAAAGGCGAAACCGAGCAGGAGTACGAGTGGTGCATCGAGCAGACCATCCTGAAAGATGGCCAGCCCTGGGACGCCAACATGGTTCTGGACGACGGCGGTGACCTGACCGAAATCCTGCACAAGAAATACCCGGCCATGCTGGACAAGATCCACGGCGTGACCGAAGAGACCACCACTGGCGTGCACCGCCTGCTGGACATGCTGGCCAAAGGCGAGCTGAAAGTCCCGGCGATCAACGTCAACGACTCGGTCACCAAGAGCAAGAACGACAACAAGTACGGCTGCCGTCACAGCCTGAACGACGCCATCAAGCGCGGCACCGACCACCTGCTGTCGGGCAAGCAGGCCCTGGTGATCGGCTACGGCGACGTGGGCAAGGGCTCGGCCCAGTCCCTGCGTCAGGAAGGCATGATCGTCAAGGTCACCGAAGTCGACCCGATCTGCGCCATGCAGGCCTGCATGGACGGCTTCGAAGTGGTTTCGCCGTTCAAGGACGGTATCAACACCGGCACCGAAGCCGGCATCAACAAGGACCTGCTGGGCCGCATCGACCTGATCGTCACCACCACCGGTAACGTCAACGTCTGCGACGCCAACATGCTCAAGGCCCTGAAAAAGCGCGCAGTGGTCTGCAACATCGGTCACTTCGACAACGAGATCGACACCGCCTTCATGCGCAAGAACTGGGCATGGGAAGAGGTCAAGCCACAGGTGCACAAGATCCACCGCACCGGCGCCTGCACCTTCGATCCGCAGAATGACGACTACCTGATCCTGCTGGCCGAAGGCCGTCTGGTGAACCTGGGCAACGCCACCGGCCACCCGAGCCGCATCATGGACGGCTCGTTCGCCAACCAGGTACTGGCGCAGATCTTCCTGTTCGAGCAGAAGTTCGCCGAGCTGCCAGCTGCGAAGAAGGCCGAGCGCCTGACCGTCGAAGTGCTGCCCAAGAAGCTCGACGAAGAAGTGGCCCTGGAAATGGTCCGCGGCTTCGGCGGTGTAGTCACCCAGCTGACCCCACAGCAGGCCGAGTACATCGGCGTGACTGTCGAAGGCCCGTTCAAGCCCGACGCGTACCGCTACTAAGCGGCGTGCGGCGCGCACTGCGCGCCGCAGCAGCGCAAGGATCTGAACGACGCCCAAGCCAGATCGGCCATCACCGATCTGGCTTTTATTTGCAGCTTGGCGCTTGAAGCACGCTGCCAGAGGAACGACCGATGTCCCAGGAACGCCGCTACAGTTTCGAGTTCTTCCCGACCAAGACCGATGCCGGTCACGAAAAACTCATGGCCGTTGCCCGTCAACTGGCCACCTATAACCCCGACTTCTTCTCCTGCACCTACGGCGCCGGCGGCTCGACTCGCGACCGCACGCTGAACACCGTGCTGCAACTGGAAAACGAAGTGAAGGTCCCGGCAGCCCCGCACCTGTCGTGCGTCGGCGACAGCAAGGACGACCTGCGCGCCCTGATCGCCGAATACAAGGCGGCCGGAATCAAGCGCATCGTTGCCCTGCGCGGTGACCTGCCATCCGGCATGGGCATGGCCAGTGGCGAATTGCGCCATGCCAGCGACCTGGTCGAGTTCATCCGCCAGGAAACCGGTGACCACTTCCACCTGGAAGTTGCCGCCTACCCCGAAATGCACCCGCAGGCGCACAACTTCGAGGACGACCTGGCCAACTTCGTACACAAGGTCAAGGCCGGTGCCGACAGCGCCATCACCCAGTACTTCTTCAACGCCGACAGCTACTTCTACTTCGTCGAGCGCGTACAGAAGCTGGGCGTGGATATTCCGGTAGTGCCCGGCATCATGCCGATCACCAACTACAGCAAGCTGGCGCGCTTCTCCGACGCCTGTGGTGCCGAGATTCCGCGCTGGATCCGCAAGCAGCTGGAAGCCTACGGCGACGATGCCACCAGCATCCAGGCATTCGGTGAAGAAGTGATCAGCAAGATGTGCGAAGAGCTGCTGCAAGGTGGCGCACCGGGCCTGCACTTCTACACGCTGAACCAGGCCGAGCCGAGCCTGGCGATCTGGAACAACCTCAAGCTGCCGCGCTGAAACCTATTGGTAACAATAGCTTAAGCAATGATTAAGGCTCCGAACGTAGATTGGAGCCTTGATCATTCAAGCTGATACCAGGTTTCCCCCGATGCAGCCGTGCAACCGTGACACCCCGCAACTCGTCTACCTCGCCTTCGGCCCGGCTACCTATCACCAGGAAGCCTGCTTCAGCATCGTCAGCGCCCTGGTCAACCTGCGCAAGACGCCAGGGGAAGTCATGGACATCCAGGTCTACACCGACAACCCCGAACCCTACGCCAAGCTGCCCGTCACCGTGCACCTGCTCGATGAGCACACGCGTACAACCTGGAATCAGCCGCACGGGTATCACTTTCGCAGCAAGCATGTGCTGCTGCGCCATGTCCTCGAACAGCACCCGCTGGCAGTGCTGATCGATACCGATACCTTTTTCCGCCAATCGCCCATAGAGCTGTTCCGCCGGGTAAAGCCCGGCAGCCTGCTGTGCAATGCCATTGGCGGTCGCTACGGCGAAAACCAGAAGTGCCTGCTGTACAAGAACCTGCTGACGCTCCTGCAACAGCGTGGCCTGGCCGACTGCCAGATGCCGCTGGTCAACTCCGGTGTCATGGGCCTGACTGCACAGGATGCAACGATCCTGGACCACTCCATCGCGCTGATGGACGAGCTTTATCCCCTGGCACGCGAGGCCTATACGCTCGAGGAGTTCTGCCTGGCGGTCGCCGCCTACCGCAAGCTGCAACTGGCCACCTGCACCGACGTCATCCATCACTATTGGAGCCGCAAGGCCCAGTTCCGTGCCAAGATCCAGGCGTGGTTGCGCAAGCACGGCGACGATCCATTCGGCGAGGCCGCGATGGCCGACATCACGCTGGTCAACGATCAACTGCCTCGCCCCCCCACCCTGCACCGCCTCGGCTACAAGGCCATGAGCCTCACGCTACCAAGTCGTCACCGCCAGTTCGCCCGTGAACTGCTCTACGGCTGCTACCCCTACGACAACGAATTCGACCGCGCCTGCGCCACGGCGTGGTGGGACAAGGCCCTGGAAAACTTCAATCAGCGCCAGGGCGGCATGAGCCCCGAGCAACTGCGCGAATGCTTGCGTCAACCCGGCCTTCGTCTGTCGCTGGGCACCCGTCACAAAGATATCGAACGGCATCTGCTCGACGCACAGCAAGCCTGAGTACAGCCCTGCTGGCGATCGCGGAGCGCCCCTGTACTGCCCAGCATGCGCGCAACGCAAACTCCGCCGAACATTTTCTCGACGCCGTTGAGCAGCAGGATCGCAGCACATCGCGATAGCTCTGTTATACTCGGGCCTTCCCGCCCGGCTCACGCCCGGACGCTCGGCCTCGCAAAAGGCATCTCGACCAGCAGCGACGCACCCTCAAGTGCCCGCCCGCCGCCTCCAGGATGCGCAGTGTAAGCCCAGCTGGACCGGACGCGATCGCATCCCACCGATGCCCGTCGCGCCAGGCAGAACATCCCACAGGGCCCAGCCCACACGAGAACAGGATTGCCCATGTCCTTTGCTTCCCTCGGTCTCTCCGAGGCACTTGTCCGCGCTATCGAGGCTGCGGGCTACACCCAGCCTACCCCGGTGCAACAGCGGGCCATTCCCGCCGTGTTGCAAGGCCGCGACCTGATGGTCGCCGCGCAGACTGGCACTGGTAAAACCGGTGGCTTCGCCCTGCCGATCCTCGAGCGCCTGTTCCCAGGTGGTCACCCCGACAAATCGCAGCGTCACGGCCCGCGCCAACCGCGCGTCCTGGTCCTGACCCCGACCCGCGAACTGGCCGCACAGGTCCACGACAGCTTCAAGATCTATGCCCGCGACCTGAACTTCATCAGCGCCTGCATCTTCGGCGGCGTCGGCATGAACCCACAGATCCAGGCGATGGCCAAGGGTGTCGACGTTCTGGTCGCCTGCCCGGGCCGTCTGCTCGACCTGGCCGGCCAAGGCAGCGTCGACCTGTCCAAGGTGGAAATTCTCGTTCTGGACGAAGCCGACCGCATGCTCGACATGGGCTTCATCCATGACGTGAAGAAAGTCCTCGCACGCCTGCCGGCCAAGCGCCAGAACCTGCTGTTCTCGGCGACCTTCTCCAAGGACATCACCGACCTCGCCGACAAGTTGCTGCACAACCCCGAGCGCATCGAGGTCACGCCGCCCAACACTACCGTCGAGCGTATCGAGCAGCGCGTCTACCGCCTGCCCGCCAGCCACAAGCGTGCGCTGCTGGCCCACTTGATCACCCTCGGCGCCTGGGAACAGGTGCTGGTCTTCACCCGTACCAAGCACGGCGCCAACCGCCTTGCCGAGTACCTCGAAAAGCACGGTCTGACCGCTGCCGCGATCCACGGCAACAAGAGCCAGAATGCGCGCACCAAGGCCCTGGCCGACTTCAAGGCCAACAGCGTGCGGGTGCTGGTCGCCACTGACATCGCCGCCCGTGGCCTGGATATCGACCAGTTGCCGCATGTAGTCAACTTCGAACTGCCCAACGTCGAGGAAGACTACGTTCACCGCATCGGTCGTACTGGCCGTGCTGGCCGCTCCGGTGAAGCCATTTCGCTGGTAGCACCTGACGAAGAGAAACTGCTCAAGAGCATCGAGCGGGTGACCAAGCAGAGGATCCCGGATGGCGACCTGATGGGCTTCGATGCCTCGCAGGTCGAGGCCGAGAAACCCGAGGTGCGCGAGCGCCAGCAGAACAACGGCCGCGGCGGGCGCAACCAGCAGCAACGTGCCGAAGGCAGCAAGGAAGGCAGCGGCGGGCGCAAGGACAAGGGCAAGGACAAAGGCAAGACCAAGCAACAGGCCGCCGACAAGCCTGCCGACAAGGGCACTGCGGGCGACAAGCCGCAGCAGAAGAAGCAGGAGCCACGCAAGCAGCGCGACAACAAGAAGCCACGTCAGCAGCAGGCCGGCCAGGCCCAGGGCAATGCCCCCAAAGTACCTGCCGATCGCGACCCGGAAGAGTTCCTGGACGACGATATCGACAACTTCGGCAACCGCGCCGACTACGTCAGCCCTTACCAGAACGGCAAGAACCAGGGCCGCAACCGTCGCCCGGGCGGCAACGGCGGCCAGGCTCAAGGCCAGGGGCAGCGTTCGGGTTCGGGCCAGCCTCGCAACAACAACGGTAGCGGCGGCCAGCGCCAAGGCGGCCAGGGTTCTGGCGAGAAGCGCCCCCGCAACAACAATGGTGGTGGTGCACGCCGCGATGGCAACCCGGGCCGTGCGCGCCGGGACGACAGCAACCGCCAGGAACCTGCCGTACGCAGTCCGCGCGAGTCGCAGAGCACGCCTGTGATCATCCGCAAGGAATCCAAGCTCGACCGTTACCCGACGCCCGAGCAACTGGATGACCTGCCGAGCCGCCCACGTGGCGAGCGTCCGGCGCTGTTGACCCGCAAGGGCTGACAGAAACGACAAGGGGCCGCATAGCGGCCCCTTGTCGTTTCAGATGACGCGAATCACTTCTGCTTCACGCCTTCCAGGCTGATGTCCAGATCCAGGGTCTGGGAAGTCGGGCCCGGGCCCTTGATGCCAAAGTCGTTCAGGTTCAGCGTGGTCTTGGCGTTGAAGCCAGCGCGCTCGCCACCCCACGGGTCCTTGCCCTCGCCGTTGAACACGGCCTTGAAGGTGACCGGCTTGGTCACGCCATGCAGGGTCAGGTCGCCGGTCACGTCGGCAGTCTTGTCACCGGTGGACTTGACGGCCGTGGAGACGAACTTGGCGTCCGGATATTTCTTCACGTCCAGGAAGTCGGCGCTGGCGATGTGCTTGTCGCGCTCGGCATGGTTGGACCACAGGCTGGCAGTCTTCAGGTCGACGCTGATCTTGCTGGCTTCAGGCTTGGCGCTGTCCCAGGAGAACGAACCGTCGAAGTCCTTGAATGTGCCGTGGATGAAGCTGTAGCCGAGGTGGCTGATCTTCCAGTCGACGAAAGCATGCTGGCCTTCCTTGTCGATCTTGTAGTCAGCGGCCATGGCCTGACCAGCGCCAATCAGAGCGGTACCGAGCGCCAGGGCGGCAAAAGTCTTTTTCAACATCCTTACTTCCTTCCTTTGCAATTGAGGTTGAGAGTCAAGCTTTGCGGCCCAGCATACGAGCCAGGGTCGCGTCACGGTCAATGAAATGGTGTTTCAAGGCTGCCAGGGCATGCAGGATGGCGAAAATCACCAACCCCCAGGCCAGATACAGGTGAATCACACCGGCAGTGTCCGCCTGATCGGGCAGGTTGCTGACCAGTGCCGGTACTTCGAACAGACCGAAGACCGGAATGCCGACACCGTCGGCAGTGGAGATCAGGTAGCCAGCGGCCATGACCGCGAACAACCCCAGATACAGCGCCAGGTGCCCCAGCTTGGCGGCCAAGCGGGTGAGTGACCCGTGGCTGGCCGGAGCCGGTGGAGGTGGGCTGATCAAACGCCAGAGTACCCGCAGCAGCATGACAGCCAGTAATACCAGGCCAATGCTCTTGTGCAGGTCGGGCCCGGCTTTGCGCCAAGGATCATAGTAGTCGAGACCGACCATCCACAGGCCCAGACCGAACAACCCGAATACGACAAGGGCCACGCCCCAGTGCAGGAAGATGCTGACCGCACCATAGCGAGAAGCAGAATTGCGCAGTTGCATGTTGGCGTATTCCCCGTGAAAGCTGTGCACAAGATAACGCGATAAGTATCGAAATAAAGCGGAAAAGTCCGCTTCTTATAATCGAGAAAATCGATAGCTTATTTTGAATTCATCCAATTAAGAAAACATTAACGGTAGGCGAACGCGGGGGGACTTGCCAGGCCAGGCAACAGCGCGGGCACATCGCGGCAATGCCACGAGTGCCCGCAATGACCAATCAGTTGGCCTTGGCCTGAGTGTCGGTCGAGGGTTTCTTCTTGACGGGCTCGGCTTTTGCGGCGGCCTTCTTCACCGGCTCCGTCTTGCTGGCCTGCTTGGCCGGCGGCTTGTGCGCTGGTGCGTGCTTGGCAGGTGCCGCCTTGGTCGGTGCAGCCTTGGCGGGTTGGGCCTTGACCGGCTCTTCCTTGGCCACAGGCGCAACGGCCGGCGCCGCTGGTGCGGCTGCAGGAGCAGGAGCTGGCGGCGCGGGTGTCGGCTCAGCGGCCTTGGTCACCGGCTCGGTCTTGGCCACCGGTTTGTCGTCGCCACCGAACAGACGGGAGAAGAAGCCAGGCTTGCTGTCCTTGGCGGCTGCCGCGCCGACTGCCGCAGCGCCCGCAGCGGCAGCGACCGGCGCCGCCTTGACCACTGGATCGAAGGATTTGCCAGCGGCCAGGTCCTCGACCTGGCCCGCGGCACGCTGGCCACTGCGCAGCGCGCCTTCCAGGGTGCCCGGGTAAAGTGCATCGGTGTGTTCGCCAGCAAAGGCGACACGTTGCACCGGGCGCTCCCACAGACGCCAGTACTTGCTGATCTGCCCCGGCCCGTAGGCCAGGTAGGCGCCGCCGGTGCCGGCGTCGGTGCTGTAGCGCTTGACCTCGTAACCGGTAAAGGCCCCACGAGCCTGAGGGTAGAAGGCATGCAGGCGAATCAGCACCTGGTCGACCATCTGCTTGTCACCGAAGGCCTGCAGCAGGCGGGCGTTGTCGCCGGACAGGTTGATCACCACATTGGCACCGCCCTTGAGCGCCGGTTCGATCCACAGCATGCCCAGGCCTGCGTTGCTGAAGATCTCGCCCGACATACGCGAGCGGCTCTCCCACACCGGGTTATTGAACTTGAGCAGCAACTGGTCGCGCCAGCCGTAGTTGGTGCCTTTGAGTGCCGCCAGATGCTGGTTGTCCAGCCCCGGCGTCATCTGGATCTTCGCCAGCGCGCGCAGCGGCACGGCAAGGACCAGATAGTCAGCCTGGTAGCCCACGGCCCCCACCTTGACGGTGACGCCGTCCTTGTCCTGGACAATGGCGGTGACCGGCGAGCTGGTCTTGATGGTCTTGAGTTGCTTGACGAAGGCCTGTGCCAGTACCGGGCTGCCGCCAGGCAGGCGTGCCGCACGCAGGTCACGATCGCCGACTCCACGATAGACCCGGCTCTGCTGGGCGAAATAGAGCAGCGACAGACGCGAGGGCTCGTCATACCGGGTACGGATCTGCTGGTTGACCAACTGACGGGCGGTCGCTGGCAGTTGCAGCTTGTCCAGCCAGGTGGCAACGTTGATCTGATCGAGGGCGAACAAGGTGCTGTTGGCAGCCGGGTTCATCGGGTCATCGATCGAACGGGCCAGGTCATCGAGGGTCTTCTCGTAGCGCTTGATCGCCTCGGCGGTCGCGGGCTGCTTGGTGGCGAGGTCGGCCGCGCTGAAGTACTCGCCGTCGATCAGGTAGCCTGGGGTACGCACGAACTCGGGCGCAGGCAAGGTTTCCAGCTTGAAGCGGTCCAGGTACTGATTGAGTACCGGCTGCGCCTTGTTGTTGCCGATCCACTCGCTGGTCGCCAGCCCCGAACGGCCACCCATGCCGCCCTTGGCTTCGAGCAGGGTCACCTGCCAGCCCTTGGCCTGCAGCTCGTAGGCTGCCGTCAGGCCAGCCAGGCCACCGCCGACGACAATGGCCGTGGGGGTCTTGTCCTTCGCCAGCGCACCAGCGCTGGATGCACCAATCAATACCAACGCGCACAGGCGCACCCAAGCAGCAGCCATGTCGGCGAACTCCGGATCAGAAGCGAAATGTAAGTGGGGAGGATCTCCCCAGGAGAGATGCGCTAAGAATACGTCAGGTCCCAGGAGCCTGCCAGCACAGCGCTATCAAGTGCTTCGAATGGTTCGGTTTTCTATGTTGAGCCTTTCATGGGCTAGCCCGCTACCACGCAAGCCAGCACAAAATCCAAGGTTGTTCCTGGGGGTGCCTTTGCTTAGGCTTACGCCGTCCTACTTGCCACCCCAGCCAGGAGATCCGCCCCATGGGCCTGAATCAACAGTGGATGCAGCGCGACCTCAAGGTCCTGTGGCACCCCTGCACCCAGATGAAAGACCACGAGAGCCTGCCGCTGATCCCGATCCGCCGCGGCGAGGGCGTCTGGCTCGAGGACTTCGAGGGCAAGCGCTATCTGGACGCGGTCAGCTCCTGGTGGGTCAACGTCTTCGGCCATGCCAATCCGCGCATCAACCAGCGTATCAAGGATCAGGTCGACCAGCTCGAACACGTCATCCTTGCAGGCTTCAGCCATCAACCGGTGATCGAGCTGTCCGAGCGCCTGGTGGCCATGACTCCGGCCGGGCTGGATCGAGTGTTCTACGCCGACAACGGCTCGTCATGCATCGAAGTGGCGCTGAAGATGAGCTTCCACTACTGGCAGAACAAGGGCCAAGGCGCCAAGAAGCGCTTCGTCACCCTGACCAACAGCTACCACGGCGAAACCATCGCCGCGATGTCGGTCGGCGATGTGCCGCTGTTCACCGAAACCTACAAGGCCCTGCTGCTCGACACCATCAAGGTGCCCAGCCCCGACTGCTACCTGCGCCCTGAAGGCATGGGTTGGGAGGAACACTCGCGCAACATGTTCGCAGCCATGGAGCAGACCCTGGCCGAACACCACGCCACGATCGCCGCGGTCATCGTCGAGCCGCTGATCCAGGGCGCTGGCGGCATGCGCATGTATCATCCGGTTTACCTCAAGCTGCTGCGCGAAGCCTGCGACCGTTACGGTGTGCACCTGATCCATGACGAAATCGCCGTCGGTTTCGGCCGCACCGGCACGATGTTCGCCTGCGAGCAGGCCGGTATCCGCCCAGACTTCCTTTGCCTGTCCAAAGCCCTGACCGGTGGCTACCTGCCGCTCGCCGCCTGCCTGACCACCGATGACGTGTACCAGGCCTTCTACGACGACTACCCGACCCTGCGCGCCTTCCTCCATTCGCACAGCTACACCGGCAACCCGCTGGCCTGCGCCGCCGCGCTGGCGACCCTGGACATCTTCGAGCAGGACCAGGTGATCGACGCCAACAAAGCGCTGTCGGCGCGCATGGCCAGCGCCACCGCGCACCTGGTCGATCACCCGAACGTGGCCGAAGTGCGCCAGACCGGCATGGCCCTGGCCATCGAGATGGTCAAGGACAAGGCCGGCAAGGTCGCCTATCCGTGGCAGGAACGCCGCGGCCTGAAGGTCTTCGAGCATGCCCTGACCCGCGGCGCGCTGTTGCGACCGCTGGGCAGCGTGGTGTATTTCCTGCCGCCCTACGTGATCACCCCGGAGCAGATCGACTTCCTGGCCGAAGTGGCCAGCGAAGGCATCGATATCGCCACCCGTGACAGTGTCAGCGTGGCGGTGCCGGCCGATTTTCATCCCGACTTCCGCGATCCGGGCTAGGCCGGCAAACTCCCCGCCTAACCCTGTAGGAGCGGGCTTGCCCGCGAATGCATCAGTGAATTTCATCACCGCATTCGCGGGCAAGCCCGCTCCCACAGAGGATGATGTCCTCACCCCTATTCCGAGCCGAACCATGAGACTGTCCCGTTTCTTCATCGACGCCCCCCTGAGCCTTGGCGAGCACGAGTTGCCCGAGGCCCAGGCCCATTACATCGGCCGCGTGCTGCGCATGAGCGCCGGCGCCGCCGTGCAACTGTTCGACGGCAGCGGCCAGGAATACCTCGGCCAGTTGCTCGACGTGGGCAAGAAATCCGTGCGGGTCAGCCTCGACCAGGCTCTGTCCGGCCAGCCCGATTCGCCGCTGCACATCCACCTCGGCCAGGGGTTGTCACGCGGTGAGCGCATGGACTGGGCGATCCAGAAAGCCACCGAGCTGGGCGTCAGCCAAATCACCCCGATCGTCAGCGAGCGCTGCGAAGTGCGCCTGAAGGACGAGCGCGCCGACAAGCGCCTGGCTCACTGGCGCCAGGTGGCGATCAGCGCCTGCGAACAATGCGGGCGCTCTACGCTGCCAGTGATCCACCCGCCGGTGACCCTGGCCGAATGGCTAAAAGACAGCGAGGCCGATCTCAAGCTGGTCCTGCACCCGGTGGCCGAGCCGCTGACCAGCCATGACAAACCGACACGCCTGGCCTTCCTGATCGGACCTGAGGGTGGCTTGAGCGATGCCGAAGTCGATCAGGCCAAGGGCGCCGGCTTCCACGCCGCCCGCCTCGGCCCTCGCGTACTGCGCACCGAGACGGCGCCGGTGGTGGCGCTGTCGGTGGCGCAGCAGCTGTGGGGCGATTTCTAAGCTCAGCCCCTATAGCACGTAGAAGTACACCGCGACGAAGTGCATCAGGCTGCCAGCGATGACGAACAGGTGCCAGATGCCGTGCCAGTGGCGAAAGCGGCTGTCGAAGGCAAAAAAGATGATGCCGACGGTGTACAGCACGCCGCCGGCCGCCAGCCAGGCAAAGCCGGCGCCACCGAGGCTGCGGAGCAGCGGCTTGACCGCCACCAGCACGATCCAACCCATCACCGCGTAGATGATGATCGAGAGGATCCGTGCCTCGGAGCGCGGTTTGATCTCCTGGAGCATGCCGATCACCGCCAGGCCCCAGACGATGCCGAACAGGCTCCAGCCCCAGGGTCCGCGCAGACTGACCAGGCAGAACGGTGTATAGCTGCCGGCGATGAGCAGGTAGATCGACAGGTGATCGAGCTTGCGCATGACCACCTTCGCCCGGCCGCGCGTGCTGTGATAGAGCGTGGAAATGCTGTAGAGCAACAGCAGCGTAAAGCCGTAGATGGAGAAGCTGACGATCTTCCAGGGGTCGCCTTGCAGGCCCGCGACGACGATCAGCCAGATGGCACCGATACAGGCCAGGACAGCACCGACCAGGTGGGTCCAGGCGTTGAAGCGTTCACCGTAGTACATGCAGGCTCAGACCTCCACAAAGCCAATGGGTTCCTGGCGGGCAGTGGCGCGACAGGGCCCGCACGAGCATCATCCTACTGCGCCGAAGGTTGCAGATCCGCGTCACGCACCAGCCGCTCGAGCGCCGCCAGGTCCGGCACCCGCGCCACCTGCTCGCCCACCTGCACCGCCGCCAGCTCCAGCGCCCCCAGCGGCACGTCTACATAATTCAACTGGCTGTCGAGCTTGCACGAGCGCGGGATCCCCTGCAGCAGCAGCGCCAGGTAGCGCAGCCCGGTATCGCCCAAGGCGTTGAGCACGACGATCCGCGCCCGCTCGCCACAGGGCGTTTCACCGCCACAGGCGGCCTCGAAACCTATCAGCGGGAGACACTGCTGGCGCCAGTCGATCCAGCCCATGTGCCAGGCCGGCTCATGCAGTTCGCAGACGAACGCACGCTCGCCGATCAGCTCGGCCACCGCAACGTTGGGCAGCACCAGGGTACGGTCGCCCAGGGGCAGCAACAGCCCGGTGAGGCTGCTGCGCTGACCGGCGATATGTTCAAGCATGAGGCTGGCTCCAGTGGGCGATGCTCTGCAACAGGAGCGACTCCTGGTAAGGCTTGCCGAGGTATTCGTTGACGCCGATGGCCATGGCCCGGTCGCGGTGTTTCTGCCCGGTACGCGAGGTGATCATGATGATCGGCAAGTCGTGCAGGCGGTTGTCACGCCGCACCCGCGTCGCCACTTCGAAGCCGTCCATGCGCGGCATCTCGATGTCCAGCAGCAGCACGTCAGGACGGTGTTCCTCCAGCAGGGCCATCGCATCGACCCCGTCCTTGGCGGTCAACACGCTCATACCGTGACGTTCCAGCAGACGGCTGGTGACCTTGCGCACGGTGACCGAGTCGTCGACCACCATCACCAGCAACGGACGCCGCGCCGCCGGGCCGAACAGCTGGCGCCGCTCGCCGTCACCCACCGGCAACCGCGCCAGGCGTCGCTGCTGGCCGCGCAGCTGACCAAGCAGGTCGAGAATCAGCACCACCCGCCCATCACCGAGCAAGGTCGCACCAGACAAGCCCGGCACCGCAGCGAACTGTGGCCCCAGGCTTTTCACCACGATTTCGCGGCTCGGCGAAAGGCCATCGGCCTGGATCGCAAACGACTGCTCCTGGGCATGCACCAGCAGCACCGGCAAGGGCAGGCTTTGCCCCAGCAGGCGCGGACGGCCGACATCCTGCAACAGCTCGCCCAGGTAGCGCAGGTCGTAGGCGTGCCCTGCATAGCGATAGCGCGGCGGATCCAGCTGGTAGCAGGCCTCGAGCTCGGCGGGCGGCACGCGGACGATGCCCTCGATGGTGTTGAGCGGGATGGCGTACTGCTCCTCGCCCAGGTGCACCATCAGCGCCCGGTTCAGCGATACCGTGAACGGCAAGCGGATCTGGAAGCGTGCCCCCTTGCCTGGGCTGGACTCGATGCTCATCGAGCCGCCCAACTGCTTGACCTCTTCATGGACCACATCCATGCCCAGCCCGCGCCCGGAAATCTGGGTGATCTTCTCGGCCGTGGAGAAGCCCGGACGCAGGATGAACTGCAAGATCTCGTGATCGCTGAGCTGCGCCTGCGGCGCCAGCAAGCCGCGCTTGATGGCCTTCTTGCGAACCGCCTCCAGCGGCACCCCGGCGCCGTCGTCGCTCATCTCGATGACGATGTCGGCGCCCTCGTGGAGCAGGTTGAGGTGGATTGTGCCCTGCTCCGGCTTGCCTGCCGCCAGGCGCACCTCGCGCGGCTCGAGGCCATGGTCGACGGCGTTGCGCAGCATGTGCTCCAGGGGCGCGACCATGCGCTCGAGCACGCTGCGGTCCAGCTCGCCCTCGGCATTGCCGACCACCAGTTCGACCTGTTTGCCCAGCTCGCTCGCCACCTGCCGCACCACGCGCTGCAGGCGCGGCACCAGGCGCTCGAAAGGCACCATCAGGGTGGCGGTCAGGCCTTCCTGCAACTGACTGTTGACCCGCGCCTGCTGCTGCAGCAGGCCATGCGCCTCCTGGGCCCGCAGGGTCAGGGTTTCCTTGAGGTCGAGCAAGTCGGAAGCCGATTCGAACAAGGCCCGCGACAGCTGCTGCAACTGCGAATGGCGGTCCATTTCCAGCGGGTCGAAGTCGTCGTAGGCGTCGCCCTCGGCCTGCCAGCGGCTGGACATGCGGCCCTGGGTTTCGTTGTCCAGGCGCAGCAACTGGTCGCGCATGCGCTCCAGGGTGGTTTCCATTTCGCTCAAGGCGAACTGTGCATCGTTGACCTGCTGCTCGATACGACCACGAATGATCGCGTGCTCGCTGGCCAGGTTGCCCAGGTCGTCGAGCAGTTCGGCATCGACCTTGACCATGTCCCCCGGCGCTCGCTCGGGTGCAGCGCTCGGCACATCGAGCGGCGCGGCCTCCACCGGCGGCTGGCCGGCGGCGCTGTCGGTCAGCGCCGCACTGGAAAAGTTGCGAATGTAGTCGATCAGCGCCGTTGCCGCGTGCAGCGGCTGCCCCAGACGTACGGCGTCGAGCATGTGCGCAAGGCGGTCGTGGCAGTTCTGCAGCAGGCTGAACAGCGCGGGCGTCGGCGGCAGGCGGCCAGCAGCGAGCAGTTCGTAGAGAAACTCCAGCTCATGGGCCAGGTCGCCAATGGCGGCGATTTCTACCATGCGCGCGCCGCCCTTGAGGGTGTGCAGGTCGCGCAGCAGGTTTTCCACCTCGACACTGCTGCGCGGGTCGGCCTGCCAGCGCGCCAACGCAGCCGCAGCGCTTTCGACGATGTCCGAGCTTTCTTCGAGGAAGACTTCCAGCAGCTCCTTGTCGCCAGGTGTTTCTGCCACCTCCGGCTCGCTGACCGGCGCATGGCGGAACTCACGCAACTCGCCGAGCAGTGCCACCGCTGAAGACGGCAGCTCGCCCTGACGCAGGCTGTCGAGCATCTGGCCCAGCGCCGCATGGCTGCGCTGCAGCAGCTCGAACAGCGCACTGCTGGCGGCCAACCGCCGATCGACCAGCCCTTCGTAGAGCAACGCCAGCTCCTGAGCGAGCACCTCGATGGCGCCAATCGCGGCCATCTGCGCACCGCCACGCAAGGTCTGCACATCGTGCTGCAACGCCGACACCGCTGAGCTGCCTTCCGGCTCCTGTCGCCAGCGCTGCAAAGCCTGATCGGCGCTGTCGAGGATGTCGCCGGCCTCGTCGAGGAACAACTGCACCACTGCCGGCTCCGGCAGGTCCATGGCCGTGGCCAGCGGGGTCACGCCCTGCTCGCCCACCAGCCCGGTTGCCGCCGGGTCGAGCGCCCCGTCCAGCAACGCACGCAAGCCATCCAGGCACTCGCTGCGCGGGGTGACCTCCTGCCCGGCAGCAATCTCATCGAGCATGTCGATCAGGGCTTCGTGGGCCTGCCGCGCCTGGGCGAAGAAATGCCCGTTGGCGACCAGGCTGCCCTCCTCAACCGCCCCATACAGATCGAGCAGCGCTTCGCAGAGCTCATCCACCTGCCAGAAATCGGCCAGGTGCGCACCATGGGCCAGGGTCGTCAGTTCATCAAGCAGCGTGTCCAGCTCCTGGCGTTCGCGCGGATGCTCCTGCCAACGCGACAACAGCGACTCGGCATCGAGCAGGATATCCATGCCCTGAGCCAGGAAGCTGGCGATCAGTTGTGGATCACGACGGTTGCGGCGGGTGTGCGGCGCTGCGTCCTGCAGCACCGCCAGGCGTGCATCCACCGCTTCGCCGACCTGCTCGATCAGTTGCGCAGCGCCAGGAATCGGTGCCAGCGGTGTGCGCTCAAGCTGGGCCAGGCCCAGCTGGAACAGGCTGCGCGACGCTTCCAGCCATTCGATATCCGCCACTTCCAAAGCCAGTTGGTGCGCCTTGTATTCACGCGCCAGGCGGTCGAAGGCGGTGGCAAGCTCTGCGATCGGCATCACCCCGGCCATGGCCGCGCTGCCCTTGAGGGTATGCAGCGCGCGTTGCAGGCTGTCGCTGACCGGGGTGTCCTGGCCTTTGGCAGCCATGAGGAAACTGTCGAGGCTGGCCAGATGGCCCTGTGCCTCGTTGCGAAAGATCTCCAGCAGTTGCGGATCGAGCCCGTCACTGTCGCTGGCAGACGCGGTGTCGTTGACCGCCAGGGCGTGCAGGTGGCTGCTGAGCTGCTCGACATCGGCCAGCCGGGGTATCTGACCCACCGCAAAGTCGGCGAGCAGGTCAGGCAGGTGCACGAAGGCCTGTTGCAGCGCCACGGCGCCCTCGCCGCTGAGCACGATGCGTCCTTCCAGCACACGGTTGAGCAGATGCTCGGCACCCCAGGCCAGCTCGGCCACGGCGCCTGCGTGCACCATCCGCCCGCTGCCCTTGAGCGTATGCAAGGCACGGCGCAGTTCGACAAGCGCATCGCGTTGCTGGTTGTCGGCACGCCAGCGCAACCATTGGCGTTCGATCTCCGGCAGCAGTTCAGCGGTTTCCTCCAGGAACACTTCGCGCAGCTCATCGTCGATGCCGTCATCGGCACGCTGCGGCTCAGCCATGACCGGCGCTTGGCTGCAGCGCAGGCCAAGGGCGGCCAGACTGGCGCAAGCCATGTCGAGAAAACGCTGGGCATCGGCCAGCGGATCGGCGACACGCCATTGCAGGTAGCACTCCACCGCACTCAAGGCCTCGGCCAGGTGGGCCAGCTCCTGCTCCGGTGGCTCCTGCTCAAGATGCGACAACCAGCCTTGCACATAGTCGGCCGACACCCCGAACACCTCGGAGGCGGCCGGCAGCATCAGCATCGCCAACGCGCCACGCACCTGCTGCAGCAGGCCCGGCAGGGGCTGCAGACGCTGGCGCGGCCAACCGGATTCCAGACAGTCGCCGATCAGGTCCTTGGCCTGCTGCAACACCGAGAGCGACTCCTCGAACACCCGTTGGCGGATCTCGGTCACGTCCGAGCCGGGCATACCGCCTTCCAGGCCCTCGGCAAGGCCGCCCACCATGCCGTTGAGCGTCGCCTCCACGTACAACAGGGCACCGGCCACATCCATCAGCACCGCATCGTCCACGGCACGTTCGCCCTGGGCCAGGGCCTGCAAGGCGAGCACCTGGTCGATGATGACCCGGCGCGGCTGCTGGAAGCCCAGCACTGCGAGGGTATCGGCAACATGGCGCAGCGGCGCGATCAGCACATCGAGTGGGTCGCGCTGCTCGTTATCCCCCCGTACGAAGGGGTCGAGCCGCTCCTTGATCCGCACCAGGTCGTCGCACAGGGCAGTGATCACCGAGCGCAGGGCATCGCGGCCCTGGCCGGCCTGCAACTGGTCGCGCCAGTTGCCCAGCGACAGGTCGAGGTTGGCCAGATCGTTGGCCCCCGCCAGGCGCTGCGCCGCCTCTCCCATCAGGCTGTCCTGGGCCAGCGGCTCGGCGCCGCGGCACAGGCGCAACTGATTGAGCAACGGCAGCACCACCAACGGCAGGTCGTGGCGCGCGCCCCGCAGGCGCTCGAGGTAGGGCGGCAATTGCTCAAGGCCGCGGAACAGCGCACCCAGGCAATCGCCACGCGGGCTGACCTGGCCCTCGAAGAGGGCGCGCCCGAGCAACTCCAATTCCTCGGCCAGACGCGCCGCGCCATTGAGCTCGAGCATCGTCAGGCACCCTTGCACCTGATGCAGGTTGTCGACGAAGAACCCCAGCAAGGCGGGGTCGCCCGGCTCGCTGGAAAAACGCTCCAGCGCCTGCCGCGCCTGGCCCAGGCAATCGGCGATGGCCGCCTTGGTCCAGCTCAGGGCGACCGTGTCGTGACGCTCGGGGCTCATTGCCGTAACGGCCATCGACCTCTCCTCAGCGCCGCTCGGCCGGGGCCGGCAAGGTGAAACCAGACACCGAACGGCGCATCTCGCTGGCCATTCTGGCCAGGTGACGGATGCTGTCGGCGGTAGCGCCGGAACCGGCGGAGGTCTGCGCAGTGATCTGCTGGATCACCGCCATGGTGTGGGAAATCTGCCCGGCCGAGGATGTCTGCAATTGCGCCGCGTCGGAAATGCTGTGGATCAGTTCGGCCAGGTTCTGCGACACGCCCTCGATTTCAGCGAGGGCCACGCCTGCGTCCTGTGCAAGACGCGCACCACGCACCACTTCGGCGGTGGTCTGCTCCATGGAGATCACCGCTTCGTTGGTATCGGCCTGGATGGTTCGCACCAGCGCTTCGATCTGTCGGGTGGCCGACGACGAACGCTCAGCCAGGCGCTGCACTTCGTCAGCGACCACGGCGAAGCCGCGCCCCGCTTCACCCGCCAGCGAAGCCTGGATCGCCGCATTGAGGGCCAGGATGTTGGTTTGTTCGGCAATGTCGTCGATCAGGCTGACGATGTCGCCGATTTCCTGGGAAGACTCCCCCAGACGCTTGATGCGCTTGGCGGTGTCCTGAATCTGCTCGCGAATGTTATCCATGCCATGGATGGTGTTGTGCACCACCTCGTTGCCCTTGTTGGCGATGGCTACCGAACGCTCGGCGACCTTGGCCGACTCGTAGGCGTGGGCGGAAACCCGGTCGATCGACTCGACCATGTCGCCCACCGCCAGCGACGCCTCGCTGATCTGGTCGGCCTGGTGTTCCGAAGCCTTGGCCAGCTGGCGTGCGGTGTTCTGGGTGTCCTGCACCGCAGCGGCGACCTGCTCGGCGCTGTGGTTGATGGTCGCCACCAGGTCGCGCAACTGGTCCACCGAGAAGTTGATCGAGTCGGCGATGGCGCCGGTGAAGTCTTCGGTGACCGACACCGTCACCGTCAGGTCGCCATCGGCCAGCTCTTCGATTTCATCGAGCAGGCGCATGATCGCCTGCTGGTTGCGCTCGTTCTTCTCCGCCGTGTCGCGTAGTTGCCGGTTGGTGGCGCGAACCATCACCAGGCCGATGAGGATGATCGAGGCCAGCGCCAGCAGGCCGAGCACATAGCCGCCGACGGTGTCGAGGGTGCGCCCGGCCAGGTTCTCGAAACCATTGGCCAGGTGCGAGGCTTCGTCGAGCAGGGTCTGCGACAGGCTGAAGATGTTGCTCGCGGCCTCGCGCACCCGCAGCAGCTCCGGTGAAGTCTCGAGAATTTCGTCGACCGAGCCGGAAACGAACTGGAACAGCTCGGCGATCTCGGCCAGACGCGCACGCGCGTCCGGGTCTTCGACACGGGTCACCTGGATCGCCGGATTGCCACCGAGCATGCCCTCGAGCACCTGGCCGAAGCGGCTGGCATCACGGCCAAAGGTGTCGGCGGCCTGCACCGAGCTATCGTCACCGGCCAGCACGGTATTGACCGAACCAAGAATCCGCTCGGCCAGCAGCAACTGGCGCTGGGCCACGGCCACCTGGCTGGCCGGTGCACCGCTCTGCAGCAGGATTTCCACGACCTTTTCATACTCGACCTGCAACTGTGGCACGGTTTCGGCCAGGGTCGCCGCCACCTGGTGCAAGGACAGCACGGTCTGCTCGCTGGCCAGGATGGTGTCGGTGTTGCGCCGCAGGTTTTCCCAGTCCTGGCGCACCGCGTCCATCTCGTCGCGCACCGTGGCCGGTGCTGGCGGCAGGCCGGTGGCCTTGTCACCCTCGCGCAGGTATTTCCAACGGCGCTCGAAATCGTTGCGTGCATCGGACAGCAGCCGGAACGCCAGGGCCTTGCCCGCCGCCGCCTCGGTGGCGTTCTTGGCGATGCGCTGGGACAGCACGCGCAACTCGCCGGCGTGGCCGATGTACTGCTTGTCGTGGTTGGACTGGGTGTTGAGGTAGGCGAAGTTGGCGAACAGCAGCACGATCGACAGGATCAGCACCACGAACAGTACAGTGATCTGTGCGGTGCTGCGCGGGCGCTGGGCCACGGCTTCGGGAACGACGGTTGGAGCGGGCTTGTTCACTGTCGCAGGGTCCTCTACAACGCCACATCGAGAAAGCCTGGCGCCTGGGCCAGGGCGAAGGGGCTGAAGATCGCCCAGTTGCGCTCACGCGGGAAATGCCCCTGGACGAAACGCGCCGCGGCGCGGATCAGTGGCTGCGGGGGCGACAGCTCCAGGCTGCTCAGGTCGAAATGTTGCAAGCCGACCACTTCATCCACCAACAGGCCGACGAACAGGTCGTCATGGTCCAGCACCAGCACGCGGCGCTGCTTGCCCGAGGCCGCCGGCCCAAGGCCGAAGAACGCCGACAGGTCCATCACCGGCAGCAGGCGACCGCGCAAGTTGGCGACGCCGCGCACCCAAGGCTGCACCCCGGGCACCCGGCTGCTGCGCGGCTCGCGCAACACTTCAGCCACCTCACCCATGGGGGCGACGAACCACTGCCCGGCGATGCGAAAGCCGATACCGCTCCACTGCTGCAGGCGCGTGTCCTGCAGCGGCTGGTCGGCCACCAACAGGCGGCAGCGGCGGTCGATGTCCAGCAACAGCTCGAAGGCGGTCAGCGACGCACCCTGGGGGCGTGTGGTCAAGCGCCCAGCACCTCTTTGAGCTTGGCGATCAGCGCGTCCTCTTCCACCGGCTTGGTCAGGAAATCGCGAGCGCCCTGGCGCGTGGCCCAGATGCGGTCGGTTTCCTGGTCCTTGGTGGTGACCACGATCACCGGGATGGCGCTGGTTTCAGGGTCCTTGCTGAGCTGGCGGGTGGCCTGGAAACCGTTCATGCCGGGCATGACGATGTCCATCAGCACCGCATCCGGTTTGTCCTGGCGGGCCAGGGCCACGCCATCGGCACCGTTGCTGGCCTTGAGCACCTGGTAGCCATGCTTCTCGAGCCATTCGGTCAATCTGTACATCTCTGTCGGCGAGTCGTCGACAATCAGCACTCGGGCCATACGGTTTCCCCATCAGGAAAATGAAGACCGCGCCAGGGCGGGCGCGGTCAGGGTGCGTGTTGTGCCTGCACGGCGAATTCGGGCACGTGGGCACGGATCGCGTCGAGCAGTTCTTCCTTGCTGAACGGTTTGGTGAGGAACTGATCGGAGCCGACCACCCGGCCGCGGGCCTTGTCAAACAGGCCGTCACGCGACGACAGCAGGATCACCGGAATATCCTTGAACGCACTGTTGTGCTTGATCACTGCGCAGGTCTGGTAACCGTCCAGACGCGGCATCAGTACATCGACGAAGATGATCCGCGGCTTGTGATCGACGATCTTGGCCAGGGCATCGAAACCGTCGCTGGCGGTGATCACCTCGCAACCCACCTCGCCCAGCAACATCTGGGCGGTGCGGCGGATGGTGCGGGAATCGTCGATCACCATCACCTTCAGGGGCTGTTCCATGAAATGCGTCACCCATCGCCAAGCCAGGAATGAAACCTCGAGGGCTGCCATGCAGCGCTCTGACTGGCATTTTTAACACAGTCCGGGTAGGCATTCCATCTGCCTCCCCCCTTGACCGGCCGCGTTCCCGGCGCCACCCTGAGCCACTTTTCTTTCGTGCCATCGCGGCCACCTGCCGCCAAGAGGAATTACCCCATGAGCGTTCGTCTCGGGATTGTCATGGACCCCATCGCGTCCATTTCCTACAAGAAGGACAGCTCGCTGGCCATGCTGCTGGCGGCGCAGGAGCGTGGCTGGAGCCTGTTCTACATGGAGCAGCGCGACCTCTACCTGGGTGCCGGCCAGGCCCGTGCACAGATGCGACCGCTGAAGGTGTTCGCCGATCCGGCCCGCTGGTTCGAGCTGGGCGATGAGCAGGACAGCGCGCTGAACGAGCTGGACGTGATCCTGATGCGCAAGGATCCCCCCTTCGACATGGAGTTCGTCTATAGCACCTACCTGCTGGAGCAGGCCGAGCGCGAAGGTGTGCTGATCGTCAACAAACCGCAGAGCCTGCGTGACTGCAACGAAAAGCTGTTCGCCACGCAATTCCCGCAGTGCATGGCGCCAACCCTGGTCAGCCGCCGCGCCGACATCCTGCGCGCCTTCGCCGCCACCCATGGCGATGTGATCCTCAAGCCGCTCGACGGCATGGGCGGAGCATCGGTGTTCCGTCACCGCCAGGGCGACCCGAACCTCTCGGTGATCCTCGAAACCCTGACCCAGCATGGCCACCAGCAGATCATGGCGCAGGCCTACCTGCCGCAGATCGTCGATGGCGACAAGCGCATCCTGATGATCGACGGCGAGCCGGTGCCCTACTGCCTGGCACGCATCCCGGCCAGCGGCGAGACCCGTGGCAACCTCGCCGCTGGTGGCCGTGGCGAAGCCCGTCCGCTGACCGAGCGCGACCGCTGGATCGCCGCCCAGGTTGGACCGACCCTGCGCGAAAAGGGCCTGCTGTTCGTCGGCCTGGACGTGATTGGCGACTCGCTGACCGAGATCAACGTCACCAGCCCGACCTGCATCCGCGAGATCGATGCTGCCTACAACACCCATATCGGCGGCCAGCTGATGGACGCCATTGATCGCAAGCTCAAGGCGCGCTGACCACCGACGCGGAGCAAAACCCTGGAGTGGGGTATGATGCCGGTCCATTTCACTCGACCTGCTGCCCCACTGCGGTTGCTGGATACCCGATGACGCTGCCTGCCGACATCCCATCCGACCTGCTGCCACCGCGCGTTCGCCCGGTGGACCGGCTCGGTTTCACGCTGTTTCTTGCCGCCCTGGTGCACCTTGCGCTGATCCTCGGGGTGGGTTTCAGCGTGGTCAAGCCCGCCGAAGTCCGCCAGACCATGGACATCACCCTGGCCACCTTCAAGAGCGAGAAAGCGCCGGAGAAAGCCGACTACCAGGCCCAGGACAACCAGCAGGGCAGTGGCACCCTGGACAAGAAAGCCGTGCCCACCACCACCGAAGTGGCGCCATTCCAGGACAGCAAGGTCAACAAGATCACCCCGCCTCCAGCAGCCCGGCCGGAAACGCCAGCGGCGCCGGCAAAATCCGTGGTGACGACCAAGGCACCAAAACCGCAGAAAGCCGAAACCGCGCCAAAGGAAAGCAAGCCTCAACCCAAGCCCCCCGCGCCGGTGCCGGACTTCGACAGCTCGCAGCTGTCGAGCCAGATCGCCAGCCTCGAGGCCGAGCTGTCCAACGAACAGCAGTTGTATGCCAAGCGCCCCCGCATCCATCGTCTCAACGCGGCCTCGACCATGCGCGACAAGGGGGCCTGGTACAAAGAGGAATGGCGCAAGAAAGTCGAGCGGATCGGCAACCTCAATTACCCGGAAGAAGCCCGACGCCAGCAGATGTACGGCAGCCTGCGGATGATGGTGTCGATCAACCGCGACGGTTCGTTGTATGAAGTGCTGGTGCTCGAATCCTCCGGGCAACCGGTGCTGGACCAGGCCGCCCAGCGCATCGTTCGCCTTGCGGCACCGTTCGCGCCGTTCACCGGCGACCTGGCGGAATTCGACCGCCTGGAGATCATCCGCACCTGGCGCTTCGCGCGTGGGGACCGGCTGTCGAGCAATTGACCGGTACGGGCTGTGTCGGCCCATCGCTGCGACTTGCCCCGTGATGGGGCCGGTACATACACCGCACAGCCAGCTTGTCAGCCTCGCCACCTGACGCCACACTACCCCTCATGAAAACCCTCACGCCGAGCTACCTCAAGCACCAGTTCCTGATTGCCATGCCGCACATGGCCGATCCGAACTTTGCCCAGACCCTCACCTACATCGTCGAGCACAACGCCAACGGCGCCATGGGCCTGGTGGTCAATCGCCCGCAGGAGCTGAACCTGGCCGATATCCTCGAGCAGTTGCGCCCGGATGAGGAACCGCCTGCCAGCACCCTGCAGATCCCGATCTACCAGGGTGGCCCGGTGCAGACCGACCGCGGCTTCGTGCTGCACAGCGCCGAATGCACCTACCAGGCCACCATCGAGCTGCAAGGCCTGTCGCTGTCGACATCACAGGATGTGCTGTTCGCCATCGCCGAGGGCGTCGGCCCGAAGCAGAGCCTGATCACCCTGGGCTACGCCGGCTGGGAAGCCGGGCAGCTCGAGGCGGAGCTGGCCGATAACGCCTGGCTCAACTGCCCGTTCGACCCCGAGATCCTCTTCGGCATGGCCTGCGAGCAGCGCTTGCAGGCCGCCGCGCAAAGCCTGGGCATCAACCTCAGTCTGCTGACCAGCCAGGCAGGGCACGCCTGATGGCCGAGCTGCGCCTGCTGCTGGGCTTCGACTACGGCACCCGCCAGATCGGCGTCGCCGTCGGCCAGGTCATCACCGGCCAGGCCCGCGAACTGTGTACGCTCAAGGCACAGAACGGCGTGCCGGACTGGAACCAGGTCGAGAAACTGATCAAGGAATGGAAACCCGACGCCATCGTCGTCGGCCTGCCGCTGAACATGGACGGCACGCCCAGCGAGATGAGCGAACGCGCGGAGAAGTTCGCCCGCCGCCTGCATGGACGCTACAACCTGCCGGTACATACCCACGACGAACGCCTGACCACCTTCGAGGCCAAGGGCGAACAGATGGCCCGTGGCGGCCAGCGTGGCAGCTACCGCGACAACCCGGTCGACGCCATCGCCGCTGCACTGCTGCTGCAGGGCTGGCTGGAGGCCAATACCTGACCATCCGCTTTGCTGCCGGCGATGCCGGCGCCCCAAGGAGCACGCAATGAGCCTACCCAATCCCGCCGACCTGATCCGGCAGATGGCCGTCGACCTTCGCGCCCACCTGGCGCGCCGCGCCATCGCAGAGCCACGCTTCATCGGTATCCGCACCGGTGGCGTGTGGGTTGCCCAGGCCCTGCAGCAAGCGCTTGGCGACCAGAGCCCGCTGGGCACCCTCGACGTGTCGTTCTACCGCGACGACTTCAGCCAGAACGGCCTGCACCCGCAGGTGCGCCCGTCCGAGCTGCCGTTCGAGATCGAAGGCCAGCACCTGGTGCTGGTGGATGACGTGCTGATGAGCGGTCGAACCATCCGCGCTGCGCTCAACGAGCTGTTCGACTATGGGCGCCCGGCCAGTGTGACCCTGGTCTGCCTGCTCGACCTGGACGCAGGCGAATTGCCGATCCGCCCGAATGTGCTCGGTGCGACGCTGTCCTTGGCGGCCCATGAACGGGTAAAATTGACTGGACCCGCCCCGCTCGCCCTCGAGCGCCAGGACCTCGCCCCCGCATCCGCCCTTTAAGAGTCCCCCGCGATGACGCCATTCGACGCCAAGCGCCCGCTGCAGCTCAACGATCAGGGCCAGCTACGCCATTTCCTCTCGCTCGACGGTTTGCCCCGCGAACTGCTCACCGAGATCCTCGACACCGCCGACTCCTTCCTCGAAGTTGGCGCCCGGGCCGTCAAGAAGGTTCCGTTGCTGCGCGGCAAGACCGTGTGCAACGTGTTCTTCGAGAACTCCACCCGCACCCGCACCACCTTCGAACTGGCCGCCCAGCGCCTGTCGGCCGACGTGATCAGCCTGAACGTGTCGACCTCCTCGACCAGCAAGGGCGAGACCCTGTTCGATACCCTGCGCAATCTGGAAGCAATGGCTGCCGACATGTTCGTCGTGCGTCACTCCGACTCCGGCGCCGCGCACTTCATCGCCGAGCACGTATGCCCTGAGGTCGCGGTGATCAACGGCGGCGATGGCCGCCATGCCCACCCGACCCAGGGCATGCTCGACATGCTGACCATCCGTCGGCACAAGGGTAGCTTCGAGAACCTTTCGGTGGCGATCGTCGGCGATATCCTGCACTCGCGCGTAGCCCGCTCCGACATGCTCGCGCTCAAGGCCCTGGGTTGCCCGGACATCCGTGTGATCGGCCCGAAGACGCTGATCCCGATCGGTATCGAGCAGTACGGGGTCAAGGTCTACACCGACCTGGCCGAGGGCCTCAAGGACGTCGACGTGGTGATCATGCTGCGCCTGCAGCGTGAGCGCATGGCCGGTGGCCTGCTGCCCAGCGAGGGCGAGTTCTACCGCCTGTTCGGTCTGACCACCGCGCGCCTGGCCGGCGCCAAGCCGGACGCCATCGTCATGCACCCGGGCCCGATCAATCGGGGCGTGGAAATCGAATCGGCGGTGGCCGACGGCAAGCACTCGGTGATCCTCAACCAGGTGACCTACGGCATCGCCGTGCGCATGGCCGTACTGTCGATGGCCATGAGCGGCCAGAACGCGCAACGTCAACTCGACCAGGAGAACGCCCTGTGACCATCAGCATCATCGGCGCACGGGTCATCGATCCCAGCAGCGGCCTGGACCAGATCACCGACCTGCACCTGGAGAACGGTCGCATCCTTGCCCTCGGCGCAGCGCCAGCAGGCTTCAGCGCCAGCCGCACGATCCAGGCCGACGGCCTGGTGGCCGCACCTGGCCTGGTCGACCTCGACGTCGCCCTGCGCGAGCCGGGCTACAGCCGCAAGGGCAACATTGCCAGCGAAACCCGCGCAGCCGTGGCCGGCGGTGTCACCAGCCTGTGCTGCCCGCCGCAGACTAAACCGGTGCTCGACACCTCGGCCGTTGCGGAACTGATCCTCGACCGCGCCCGCGAGGCAGCCAACAGCAAGGTCTACCCGATTGGCGCCCTGACCAAGGGCCTGGAAGGCGAGCAACTGGCCGAGCTGGTGGCCCTGCGCGACACCGGCTGCGTGGCCTTCGGCAACGGCCTCAAGGAGATCCCCAACAACCGGACTCTGGCCCGCGCCCTGGAATATGCCGCCACCTTCGACCTGACCGTGGTGTTCCACTCCCAGGACCGCGACCTGTCAGCCGGAGGCCTGGCCCACGAAGGCGCCATGGCCAGCTTCCTTGGCTTGCCGGGCATACCGGAAACCGCCGAGACCGTGGCGCTGGCGCGCAACCTGCTGCTGGTCGAACAGACCGGCGTGCGAGCGCACTTCACCCAGATCACCAGCGCCCGCGGCGCACGGCTGATCGCCCAGGCCCAGCAACTGGGGCTGCCGGTCACTGCCGACGTGGCGCTGTACCAGCTGATCCTCACCGACGAGGCGCTGCGCGATTTCTCCAGCCTGTACCACGTACAGCCGCCGCTGCGCACGCCGGCCGACCGCGATGGCCTGCGCGAGGCAGTGAAGTCGGGCGTCATCCAGGCGATCTCCAGCCACCACCAGCCCCACGAGCGCGATGCCAAGCTGGCACCGTTCGGCGCCACCGAAGCGGGGATCAGCAGTGTCGAACTGCTGCTGCCGCTGGCCATGACCCTGGTCGAGGACGGCCTGCTCGACCTGCCGACCCTGCTGGCACGGCTGTCCAGCGGCCCGGCCCAGGCGCTGCGCCTGCCGGCGGGCGAGCTGAAGGTCGGTGGTGCGGCAGACCTGGTGCTGTTCGACCCGAGCGCCTCCACCGTGGCCGGCGAGCAGTGGTTCTCCCGTGGCGAAAACTGCCCGTTCATCGGACATTGCCTGCCGGGCGCAGTGCGCTACACCCTGGTCGATGGGCACGTCTGCCACGAGGCCTGAGTAACATTCTTCGCGAGCAAGTCGCAGCGGCGGTTCGGCGCTCCGACTTGCCCGCGAAGGCCCAACCATTCATCCCCCCCGGTTGAAATCCTTCCCCCCTCCCCCCATATGAGTCTGCAACAGGCATTTTCGCCCCGCTGCGTGGAGACTCTCTCTTGACCACCATCGTTTCTGTCCGCCGTAACGGCAAAGTCGTCATGGGCGGCGACGGCCAGGTATCCCTCGGCAACACCGTCATGAAAGGCAACGCCAAGAAGGTCCGTCGCCTGTACAACGGCGAGGTCATTGCAGGCTTTGCCGGCGCCACCGCCGACGCCTTCACCCTGTTCGAGCGCTTCGAATCGCAACTGCAGAAGCACTCCGGGCACCTGGTGCGTGCGGCCGTCGAACTGGCCAAGGAGTGGCGCACCGACCGCTCGTTGAGCCGCCTGGAAGCCATGCTCGCCGTGGCCAACAAGGACGCCTCGCTGATCATCACCGGTAACGGTGACGTGGTCGAACCCGAAGACGGCCTGATCGCCATGGGTTCCGGTGGTGCCTACGCCCAGGCTGCAGCCCGCGCCCTGCTGAACAAGACTGATCTCTCGGCCCGCGAAATCGCCGAGACCGCACTGAATATCGCCGGTGACATCTGTGTGTTCACCAACCACAACCTGACCATCGAGGAGCAGGACCTGGCCGAGTGATCAGCTGATCTGGTGTCCCGCTCACTGCGGGACTTTTTCCCACGCTGACTCACCACGCCCCAGGACCCAATTCACCATGTCCATGACCCCCCGCGAGATCGTCCACGAACTCAACCGCCACATCATCGGCCAGGACGACGCCAAGCGTGCCGTCGCCATCGCCCTGCGCAACCGCTGGCGGCGCATGCAGTTGCCTGCCGAGCTGCGTGCTGAAGTCACCCCCAAGAACATCCTGATGATCGGCCCTACCGGCGTCGGCAAGACCGAAATCGCCCGACGCCTGGCCAAGCTCGCCAATGCTCCGTTCATCAAGGTCGAAGCGACCAAGTTCACTGAGGTCGGCTACGTTGGCCGTGATGTCGAGTCGATCATCCGCGACCTCGCCGATGCTGCGCTGAAGATGCTGCGCGAGCAGGAAATCGTCCGTGTGCGCCACCGCGCCGAAGACGCCGCCGAAGACCGCATCCTCGACGCCCTGCTGCCGCAGGCGCGGGTCAGCAGTTTCAACGAGGAAGCCCAGCAGTCCAGCAGCGACTCCAACACTCGCCAGCTGTTCCGCAAGCGCCTGCGTGAAGGCCAGTTGGACGACAAGGAAATCGAGATCGAAGTTGCCGATGCGGTGGGCGTCGAAATCGCCGCGCCGCCCGGCATGGAAGAGATGACCAACCAGCTGCAGAGCCTGTTCGCCAACATGGGCAAAGGCAAGCGCAAGGCACGCAAGCTGAAGGTCAAGGAAGCGCTGAAGATGGTCCGTGACGAGGAGGCGAGCCGCCTGGTCAACGAGGAAGAGCTCAAGGCCAAGGCCCTGGAAGCCGTCGAGCAGCACGGCATCGTGTTCATCGACGAGATCGACAAGGTGGCCAAGCGCGGCAACGTCGGCGGCGCCGATGTGTCCCGCGAAGGCGTACAGCGCGACCTGTTGCCGCTGATCGAAGGCTGCACGGTCAACACCAAGCTGGGCATGGTCAAGACCGACCACATCCTGTTCATCGCCTCCGGAGCGTTCCACCTGAGCAAGCCGAGCGACCTGGTACCGGAGCTGCAGGGCCGCCTGCCGATCCGCGTCGAGCTCAAGGCCCTGACGCCGCAGGACTTCGAGCGCATCCTCAAGGAGCCGCACGCCTCGCTCACCGAACAGTACCGCGAGCTGCTCAAGACCGAAGGCCTGAACATCGCCTTCGCCGACGAAGGCATCAAGCGCCTGGCCGAGATCGCCTTCCAGGTCAACGAGAAGACCGAGAACATCGGTGCCCGCCGCCTGCACACCCTGCTCGAGCGCCTGCTCGAAGAGGTGTCGTTCAGTGCCGGCGACCTGGCCAGCGCCCATGACGAGACGCCGATCAACATCGACGCCGCCTATGTGAACAGCCACCTCGGTGAGCTGGCGCAGAACGAAGACCTGTCGCGTTACATCCTGTAATAGCACCACCGCGGGCAAGCCCGCTCTCCAGGGGTCACCAAAATGCTGAAGTATGTGGTGCCCCTGGGGAGCGGGCTTGCCCGCGAATGGGCCCTTGAATCCCTCCATCAGAAGCTGGAAGCTTGTTCCATCAGCTCCCGAGAGATTTCCCCCCATGGCCCGTCTCCCCACCGCCATCAACCTGCACAAAGCCTCGAAAACCCTCACACTCACCTACGCCCCCGGCGAGGTCTATCACCTGCCCGCCGAGTTCCTGCGCGTGCACTCCCCCTCCGCCGAGGTCCAGGGCCACGGCAACCCCATCCTGCAATTCGGCAAGATCAACGTCGGCCTCAACGGCCTGGAACCTGCCGGCCAATATGCCTTGAAACTGACGTTCGACGACGGCCACGACAGCGGCCTGTTCACCTGGGAATACCTCGAGCAACTGTGCCTGCGCCAGGAACAGCTGTGGGCCGAGTACCTCGACGAACTGCACAAAGCCGGCAAATCCCGCGACCCGGTCGAGTCAGTGGTCAAGCTCATGCTCTAGGTCAAGCTTCCCAGGCGTTAGAGCGCATTTTCTAATGCGTTCTGTTTGAATGACTTACAGACAGCCAATGACTGGCTGTCTTGCGCATTGCATGAAAGTCGGGTAACCAATGGGGCTGGCAAGTTCCTGCATCTGTTCGTTATCACTGGTCACCCGAGCAGCAGTACCGGGCGGTCGTCTGTGTACCCGCCACAGGCAGCCGGTACTCGTCTCAGGACAACGGAGCGTCGTAGATGAGTAACAAGAACAACGATGAGTTGCAGAAACAGGCCTCGGAAAACACCCTCGGCCTGAATCCGGTCATCGGCATTCGTCGCAAGGACCTGCTGAGCTCCGCGCGCACCGTACTGCGCCAGGCGGTGCGTCAGCCGCTGCACAGCGCCAAGCATGTGGCCCATTTCGGCCTGGAACTGAAAAACGTGCTGCTGGGCAAGTCCAACCTGCATCCCGAGAGCGATGACCGTCGCTTCAGCGATCCGGCCTGGAGCCAGAACCCGCTCTATCGCCGTTACCTGCAGACCTACCTGGCCTGGCGCAAGGAGCTCAACGACTGGATCGCCGAGAGTGACCTGTCGCCCCAGGATGTCAGCCGCGGCCAGTTCGTCATCAACCTGATGACCGAGGCCATGGCGCCGACCAATACGCTGGCCAACCCGCAGGCGGTCAAGCGCTTCTTCGAGACGGGCGGCAAGAGCCTGCTCGATGGCCTGTCCAACCTCGCCAAGGACATGGTCAACAACGGCGGCATGCCCAGCCAGGTGAACATGGAAGCCTTCGAGGTTGGCAAGAACCTCGGCACCAGCGAAGGTGCGGTGGTGTTTCGCAACGACGTGCTGGAACTGATCCAGTACCGGCCGATCACCGAGCAGGTGCACAGCCGCCCGCTGCTGGTGGTGCCGCCACAGATCAACAAGTTCTACGTTTTCGACCTCAGCCCGGAAAAGAGCCTGGCGCGCTTCTGCCTGCGCTCCAACCAGCAGACCTTCATCATCAGTTGGCGCAACCCGACCAAGGCCCAGCGTGAGTGGGGTCTGTCGACCTACATCGACGCCCTCAAGGAAGCAGTGGACGCGGTGCTGGCCATAACCGGCAGCAAGGACCTGAACATGCTCGGTGCCTGCTCCGGCGGCATCACCTGCACCGCGCTGCTGGGCCACTACGCCGCGCTGGGCGAAACCAAGGTCAACTCGCTGACCTTGCTGGTGAGCGTGCTCGACACCACGGTCGATACCCAAGTGGCACTGTTCGTCGACGAACAGACCCTCGAAGCCGCCAAGCGCCACTCCTACCAGGCCGGCGTGCTCGAAGGCAGCGACATGGCCAAGGTGTTCGCCTGGATGCGCCCCAACGACCTGATCTGGAACTACTGGGTCAACAACTACCTGCTCGGCAACGAGCCGCCGATCTTCGACATCCTGTTCTGGAACAACGACACCACACGCCTGCCGGCCGCCTTCCACGGCGACCTGATCGAGATGTTCAAGACCAACCCGCTGACCCGCGCCGACGCGCTGGAAGTCTCCGGCACCGCCATCGACCTGAAGAAAGTGCAGTGCGATATCTACAGCGTCGCCGGCACCGCCGACCACATCACCCCCTGGCAGTCGTGCTACCGCTCGGCGCACCTGTTCGGCGGCAAGATCGAGTTCGTGCTCTCCAACAGCGGCCATATCCAGAGCATCCTCAACCCACCAGGCAACCCCAAGGCGCGCTTCCTGACCGGTGAAGACCGCCCGGACGACCCGTTGGCCTGGCAGGAGAACGCGATCAAGCACGCCGACTCCTGGTGGCTGCACTGGCAGGCCTGGCTGGGTGAACGCGCCGGTGAGCTGAAGAAAGCACCGGCGCGCCTGGGCAATCGCGCCTACAGCGCGGGCGAAGCGGCCCCGGGGACCTACGTGCACGAGCGTTGAGCCGCACCGCCGCGGCCACCCGGCGGGCTGCGGCGCTTCATCCATCACAGAGTCAGGCGCATGTCGCAACCCTACATATTCAGGACCGTCGAGCTGGACAACCAGTCCATCCGCACCGCCGTCCGCCCCGGCAAGCCACACCTGACGCCGCTGCTGATCTTCAACGGCATTGGCGCCAACCTCGAGCTGGTATTTCCATTCATCGAGGCGCTGGACCCGGACCTTGAGGTCATCGCCTTCGACGTACCCGGTGTCGGCGGCTCGTCCACGCCCCGCCACCCCTATCGTTTCCCGGGCCTGGCCAAGCTCACCGCGCGCATGCTCGACTACCTGGACTACGGCCAGGTCAATGTCATCGGCGTGTCCTGGGGCGGGGCGCTGGCCCAGCAGTTTGCCCACGACTATCCCGAGCGCTGCAAGAAACTGGTGCTCGCCGCCACCGCTGCGGGGGCCTTCATGGTGCCCGGCAAGCCCAAGGTGTTGTGGATGATGGCCAGCCCGCGGCGCTATGTGCAGCCGTCGCACGTGATCCGCATTGCGCCGATGATTTATGGCGGCGCCTTCCGCCGCGACCCGGACCTGGCGTTGCACCACGCCTCCAAGGTGCGCTCCGGGGGCAAGACCGGCTACTACTGGCAACTGTTCGCGGGGCTTGGCTGGACGAGCATCCACTGGCTGCACAAGATCCACCAGCCGACCCTGGTGCTGGCCGGTGACGATGACCCGCTGATTCCGCTGATCAACATGCGCCTGCTGGCCTGGCGCATTCCCAATGCCCAGCTACACATAATCGACGACGGCCATCTTTTTCTGATCACTCGCGCCGAGGCCGTCGCTCCGATCATCATGAAATTCCTCCAGGAAGAGCGCCAGCGAGCGGTCATGCATCCACGGCCGGTGGCGCGCAGGTAAGCGGGCGCCAGGACATTCAGTTACTCGGCGGTGCTGCCTTCGCGGG